>JAFVTX010000001.1 GCA_017503015.1 Fibrobacter sp.
ATGCGCTTTTCGGTGGTAACGCTAGTCCATCGGGGATATCCGAACTGGTCGTATTCCGCGACTCTCTTTATTACCTGTTTTGTCTTCATTGGCACTACTCCTGCTTTTTTGAGTAGTGTCAACTTTTTTCAGTATAAGACACCGCCCTTTCATGGGCAACTTGTAAGTATCCCTTACAAGTTGATGTGTTCATCTCGGCTGCTGTTCCAGCTCAATCCGTTTTTCTTCCGATTTTTTCAGCACCTCTTCTAGTGTGAAATCCTCTTTCGTGAAGAAGAACGTGTTCGTGCCCAGGTCTTTCAGGGATGCCCCGAAATGGTAGGCCGTATCGTCGACAAACAGGAAGCGGTCGTGCATGCCGTAGCTCGGCAAAACCTTGAGCGGGCAGTCGGCATACTGCGCATTGTATGTCGCCAGGTCCACCTCGAAGACCTTGCTCTTGTCGTAAGTGTAGATGGTCGCCGACACGCCCTCGGCGCGTTTGAGCATCATCGCGAGAACCTTCTCGTCCACGTAGCGGTCCACCAAGACAATCCGTCTTTTTGCCTGCTTGATTAACCCGCATACGAACACATAGGCGTCAAACATCTGGTTGTTGTAATAGAGCCCCTTCGACTTGAGCTCGTTGCGGTCCATCGTCTCGAAAATTGTGTCGAATTTATGGTCGTGTTCCAGCAAGCGTGCGTCCTGCTCAAGCATTTTGGACTCCACGTTGGACAGGCGGTTGACCAGACCGCCATTTTGCATCAGGATTTGCCGTGCTGCAACAAAAGCACGCATGATGGCAATGTTCACTCTGATGGCTGTTTCACTTTTTAGAACAGACGAGAGCATCGCGATGCCTTGTTCAGTGAACGCGAAGGATCTAGACGAAGAATGCTTCAGTTTGTTGAACCGGTCGCAATTTGCGACCAGTTCCTTAAATTCAGATTTGTCTATCTGAAAGCAAAAATCCTCAGGAAATCGCTCTTTATTGCGTTTGACCTGCTCGTTGATACGCTTCGTTTCCACCCCGTAGAGCGTTGCCAAATCGCGGTCCAACATGACCTGTTTATCCCGGATGACAAGTATTTGCCGAGCAATCGGCATGTCCTCGGCAGTGGGTTCTAGCGGTTTTTCGCCATTTTTCATCAAAAATCTCCTATTCATCGTTCAAAGTCACAATTTGTGACTTTGAAGCCATTTGGAAATCGCAATCTGCGACCTCCATTTCTCGTATTTCTATATGGGATGCTCTTGCAATATTGTTGGCGGGGGCCTTCCCCGGCGTTACCTGGTGCGGCTTTCGCCACACACTCGAGCAGGCTGCTTCTCCTGCCAGCTATCCAACAACATCAACAAGAAGGTTGATGAACCCCACCGCGGATGCACGTACGGGCGCATGGCCTATGCCGACTGTCGCAGGGATTGTCGTAATCTCAGGTTGGGTGCGCAGAAAGAGGTCTGCACACCCGTTCACTAAATATACATCCTCGCGCGGCACCTGTCAAGAGATTTCTCGAAAATTAATCGTACCGAATTCGGTATAATTAACATGTCATTTTCTGTCACGAACATTATCTATCTTTCGGGGCGGAGGCACTATGGAAAACGACACGTTCGGCGGCGCGATACTCGCATGGGTCAAGAGCGCGAAAGCGTTCCTGAAAGTCCAGGCCGGCACGGGCGACAACCTGCTCGAAGAAGACATTCGGGAAGGGTTCACCGACTATTGCCTATGGTCCACGTTCCGGCCGGAAAGCATCGACACCGACGGCGAGCTTGACATGGAATGCCTGGACAGCGGCATGGTCCTGTTCAGTGAAAACTGCACCCCCGGAGAGGCGCTGGAATCGAGCTACCGGCAAGCCTTCGGCACCGACTTCGACAAGGACAACATCGCGGTACTGATGGAAGAATGACGCCGCCTTTTTACTTGGTGGGGGAAGCCTCCCCCTGCCTGCAGCCGCTTTGTCCGCGGGTTCCGCAGACTGTCATCCCCGCGAAGGCGGGGATCTCCTTTCCAATCCGCGTCCAAACCGTCTTCCGGACACCCCCTCTCCTAGGAGCTCCGCCCCTAAAACCCTGGATGCTGGAGCCGAGCCGCGGAAATTTCTGCATTACAACTATATTTCAGAATATGAGAAGAAATACAAAAATAAACCACTCCTTTCCACAATGCTTAATTAAACAGTGGATAAATAACTCCGTTGATAAATATCCGAATGCATTGCAAATATGTGACAAAGAGCTCAATTTCAGAAGAAAAGAAGCACATAACATCTTCTTTGAGAAAAATCAGTATACGCAAAATACAGAAACACAAACAAGCAAGGATGACGATCTGCTTTTCAAATATATAAGGGAAATCGAAACTGCTGACAACATCAACGAGAAAGCCAAAATCTTTCAGGATATTAGTTTTTTGCAATTGACTTACAAACTCCTCTGCAGGACAAAAACCATAAACAATCTTTTTGTTAAAGAAACTTACGAGAACTTAACTTTTGCAAAGGATCTATATTCGCCCGAGAAAACTTTGCCAAACGGCTTTACTGCTTATAAGCTTTTGAGGCAGACCGTAAACTTCCATTTGCTGGTAGAGGGCAATGACGATTGGGCGAAAATAGATTACCATTTTATGGTTAACCGCACAAACAAAAGGTTTGTCCACGCCGACAATATTAAGAATAAATTAATTATAAGCCTTTCTCCAAATCTCTGTGTCGGTTATTCCTCAAATAGGCGAAATGGCGGCAGAATCTCTGTTTTTACTCACGAAATTGAAGATGAAGGTCTTATTGTAAAACTGAACAAAAGCATGCTGGATGGATGTGATAAATTTGTTGTTTTTTATCAAAAAAGCGATTTAGGGATTGTTTAAGGTTCTTCCACCTTAGACCTAGACCCGAAGCTGGACGTTGATTGAAACAGCGAAAGTAAGAAAAAAAAGATGTAACGGTTTACCTAGAAAGACGAAATATGTATATTAAATTCGGGAAAATATAGGTTAACGACAATATGAGAGCAATTGACTTTTTTTGCGGTGGTGGCGGAATGACCTGTGGTCTGCGTCAAGCTGGTATTGATGTTGTGGCTGGTGTTGATTTTGACGAAGACGCAAAAGAAACGTATGAAGCGAACAACGAAGGCGCTAAATTTGTTCCCGCGGACATAAGTAAACTTGAATTAGACTATTTTGAAAAGGAATTGGGCGTTCGTCGAAATGACGATGAATTGATTCTTGTCGGTTGCAGTCCATGCCAATTTTATAGCATCATTCGATCTTCAAAAGAGAAATCAAAAGCGTCAAAAGACTTACTTTTACAATTTCAAAAATTCATTGGATATTATAACCCAGGATACGTCCTTGTTGAAAATGTTCCTGGGATTATTTCAAATAAGGAAACGGTCCTTTATGATTTTTTAGATTTTTTGAAAGATCACGGATATGGAGCTCCAAAATCAAAGACTTGCAAATATGCTATTATCAATATGAAAGATTACGGTGTTCCGCAAAACCGTCGTCGTTTTTCACTCATAGCTACTAGGCTGGATAGAGAAGTTCACTTGCCAGAAAAAGAGACGGAAGAAATTACAGTAAGAGATGCAATAGGCGACAGAAGAGTATATAGGCGCATAGAAGCGGGACATCGCGATGTTGACAAAAAAAGATTCCACTCTGCAATACAGCTGTCTGAAATTAACCTAGAACGCATTCGAAACACCTCTCATGACGGAGGGAATCGTTTAGAGTGGAGTAAAAATAGACACTTGCAATTAAAGTGTTATCGAGGCAAAGATCACTCTTTTTGTGATGTTTACGGACGAATTTTCTGGGATAGACCGTCTCCGACGATCACAACTAAATTTTTGAGTTATTCAAACGGACGTTTTGGGCATCCTGAAGATGATCGGGGACTTTCTGTTCGGGAAGGGGCGACCTTACAGTCGTTTCCTTGGGATTATGAGTTTAAGACGACAAGATTAGAAGTGGCTGCAAAGCTAATTGGAAATGCTGTGCCACCTGAATACGCCAAGCGGTTGGGCCAGGTGATTTTGGAGGATTATTAATATGAATTCGTCATTTACAATTAATCCTCGGGTGATAGCTCATTTAGGCGAAGCATTGATAAAAAACGAAAGTATCGCCTTGCTAGAATTGATAAAAAATTCATATGATGCTATGGCGTCAACATGTGATGTATTTTTTTATCATGAAAAAAATATTTTGTCTGCAATAACAATAACGGATGATGGCGAGGGAATGGATTTTGACACAATTACAAAAAAATGGCTAGTTATAGGAACAGACAACAAAAAAAGACTTCTAAATGAAGGTATTGAAAAAAAATACAACCGTCTGCCTCTCGGGGAAAAGGGAATAGGACGGTTAGGGGTACATAAACTTGGTAATAAAATAAGGCTGATTACAAGAAAACAAAATGCGGAAGAAATTGAGTTGTCTATAAATTGGTCTGAATTAGACAAAGTTAGCGCAATTGAAGAATTTAAAATTGAAATAAACCGTCATAAGGAACCAAGTTTTTTCAAAGAGAATGCACACGGGACAAGAATAGAAATAAACGATCTTAAACCAGGATGGGATAGACGAAAAATAAGGGATGTTTATAGAAACATTTTATCATTGAATAGTCCTGTTTTTTTTGATGCTAAAGAGAATGTTTCGGAATCATTTTCTGTTCAAACAACCAGTAACGACGAAAGCCTTTTCGAAGGTTTGCCAACATTCGATGAAATAAAATCTGTTGGGATGTATTTTGCACATTGTGAGATGTCTGGGAGTCGTATCACACAATTTGATTATTCCTTCGTACCATGGAAAACACTGGATAGGGTAAAAGGAGGAAGATCTATAAAGGTTGAAGACCTGTCTAAAACAGATTTTTTGACATTAAAGAAAAAAATAGTTATTGAAGAGAATGGTCGAGAAAAACAGAAAGATGTTGATGTTGATTTGAACAAAAATAAAGTGGGAACAATACAATTTGATGTTATTATTTTTGAACCAGACACGCAAATTATCAGTTTAATGAATTTGGAAAAAACAACATTCCGTTCGTATATGAGGGCGAACGGAGGTGTTCGAGTTTATAGAGATAATGTTCGTGTATATGATTATGGCGAGGCGGGGAACGATTGGTTGGGAATAGATGCTGCTAGAATTCATAAACTAGGCGGCAACATTAGTAATCAAATCGTGCTTGGGGCCGTACGAATTCGTAGAGACCAAAGTCTTGGCCTTGTAGAAAAAACAAATCGAGAAGGATTTGTAGAAAATGAGGCTTATGAGGATTTTGTCGCAGCTGTTCAGCATGCATTAAAGTTAATTGTTATTCAGAGAAATATAGACAAAGCTTCTTTATCAATTCTTTATAAAGAAAAAAAAGTTATTGAGCCTGTGTTATCCGATTTAGATGAAGTCATTCAATTGGTTCATGACAAGGTAAAGAATGAACAAGACAAGAATGAAATTTTGAAATCGATTCGTAAGGTAAGTGATCAGTACAAAAGTGTTAGGGAGATTCTTTTACGCAGCGCTAATGCAGGATTGAATTTGGGAGCCATTATTCATGAAATAGAAAAACAAATTTCAATTTTGAAGGGATGTGTCGAGCGAAAAGACACTCAAGGCGTTAGTGAAGTATCTGGCAGATTGGATGTTGTCGTTAGAAATGCAATGTCATTGCTAAGGAAAACGGATGTTAAGCAAAATAATTTAAATGATATTGCAAACGCTGTGTTAAATGGATTTAAATACAGATTTTCTGACCACCATATAACGGTTTTACAGAAAGCAGATTCGACGGATATTACGGCATTTGTCTCGGAATCTAGAGTAAAAAGCATCCTGAGCAATTTGTTTGACAACTCTATTTTTTGGCTTTCTCATGCAAATAATGATGGTGAAAAAATATTATCCATATATGTTACTGACCAAATGAATGATTTTAACAGTATTATAGTTTCAGATAATGGTCCAGGATTCACAATTCCAGAGTCATTAGCGGTAGAACCGTTTGTAAGTGGCAAGCCTGATAATATGGGAACGGGTTTGGGTTTGTATGTTTGTCACGAATTTGTTAAATCAATGGATGGAAAAATGGAATTCTGCAATATAAATGACTATAAACTTCCTGCGGAAATAAAGAAAAGCAATGCAACAAGAGCAATAATTGCTCTTTCTTTCCCCAAAAATAATCCGAAGAAGAAATGATAAGAAGTTTTTTAAATTTTTTAAGAGAGAAGATTGTCTATTTGCTAGATCTGGTAATTTCGCCCCTTAAGAAAAAAACTGCGGAGAATCACTCAATGTTAGAAACAATAAAAAATGTTTTAATAATAGATGACAATTATGACGAAGTTAAAGGTTTGGAAGATGAACTGAAGAAACAAGATGTTGGCGTCATTTGTTTAAATGCAGATGAAGCAATGACAGTAAATTTGAGACCCAAAGATTTATTATTCTTGGATTTTATGTTAGATGATATGGAAGACAAGTTTAAGTCTATTATGTCTGCGAAAATTAGGCCTCTTCTTAACAAGCATTTTTGTAAGAAATCTCCATACGGCATAGTGGTTTGGTCGAAACATGAGGAAAAATTAGATGTTTTTTATGAAAAGTTATACATAGACGCATTAAAAAATAAGGAGTACGATGCCCCTCTATTTGTAATTGTTTTGGATAAAAAACAATATTTACAATCAGGAAATTTCCAAAATATCATGTCCGATATAGAGGAGAAAATAAAACAATCTGCATCAGCCTCTTTTTTCATTAATTGGAACGCAGGTATTTCGAAAGCCTCATACGATTCTATTTCGGATATATATGGCTTAGCATCAAGTTTTGCAGACCATGATGACGAAATAAAAAAAATCCTTTTTAAATTAGCCAAAAGTCAAACAGAAATTCCTAAAAAAGAATTAGAAAAATACATTACAGACAATCTGTTGTCAGATGATGCTTATAAAACTATGGACGAAATACTTTGTTCAAATCTAAAATTGAACGACAGAACGTTCCATGATAATTTGTTTTCTTCGATAATGCCGTCCAAAGAGTCTTTTGAAGAAAAAATAAAAATAGCCTCTCACCTTAATACAAAATTGTTTATAAGTGAAATTCCGCATAATATGACCAATATTGTTCCTGGAAATGTGTATGAAATTTTAGATCCAGCATCCATGCTTAAACTGGACAATGTTCCTTCTAAATGTAAAAAAATTGCCATTGAACTGTCTCCGCCATGTGATGTTGTTAATAAAAGAAAAAATAATAGATTAGTTGGAGGTATTCTACTTCCTGCACCATTGAATGAGGCTGATTACATAAACAAATTTAAGGGCCACTATAACCAGGAAGAACATGTGTATAAACCTGGAACGTATTCAAATGCGTACTATTATGTGTTGCATGCGATGCATCTTCCAAAAAACGAAAGCAAAGCGTTCACGATGATTTTTGATTTTCGTTATTTTTCAAGCGTGCCGGATGCTGATATACAAAACACTTCAAAATATAAACTCCTATTTAAAGCAAAAAATGATTTGTTTGCAGACATCCTACAAAAATTTTCTTCTCATGGAGCAAGGCTTGGCTTGGCAGAAATGAGTCTTGATTAAATAAGATGAGTATTGGTATTTTTTCTTTCTTCGCTGGATCTGGCTTCCTTGACCTCGGTTTTGAAAAATCGGGTTATGACATTAAATTTGTTAACGAGTATTTGCCCGCTTTTATGAGCGCCTATAAGTATTCTCGAGAACAAATGAAATTGGACTGTCCTGAATTTGGTTATCAGAATAACGATATTAATGATTTTCTTAACAATCGAAAAAAAGAATTAAAAGACTTTGTAAGCGTGAGTAAAAAAGAAACTCTTACTGGATTTATTGGAGGCCCCCCATGTCCTGATTTTTCCGTTGCAGGAAAAAACAAAGGACGGGAAGGTGATAACGGCAAATTATCTTTGTCCTATGTAAATTCCATTGTGACGTTTAATCCAGATTTCTTTTTGTTTGAAAACGTGAAGGGGCTTTGGCGAACAGCTCGTCATCGTGCATACTTCGAAGAACTGAAAAAAATGTTACACTTTGCTGGGTATTGTACCACAGAAAGGCTGACAAATTCATTGGAGTTTGGGGCACCACAAGACAGAGATCGCATCCTTCTTTTCGGTATAAAAAAGAAGTATTTAAGGTCTAAGGATTATCATGATGATGAAATTCTGAATTTTCCATGGGAGTCAAAAATGATTTATTCTATGGAAGATATTCAAAAGTGCAAATGGCCTACAGAATCAGTGTTTAAAAAAGACGGAAAATTGTCGCAGCCGAAAAAAATTATTCCAGAACTGACGGTTGAACATTGGTTTAAACAAAATGATGTTTTGAACCACCCTAATGGTAATGATTTCTTTCAACCCAAGGCTGGCTTGGCAAAAATGAAAGTTATTAAAGAAGGTGATGTTTCAAAAAAATGTTTTAAACGGCTGCATCGCTGGAGATATTCTCCAACTGCAGCGTACGGCAACAATGAAGTGCATCTTCACCCTTATAAGGAACGTCGACTTTCTGTTGCGGAAACTTTGGCAATCCAATCGCTTCCTAAAGATTTTATTCTTCCTCCTGAAATGACGCTGACCGACAAATTTAAAACTGTTGGCAATGGAGTGCCGTATTTGATGGGGAAAGGTATCGCGGAAACTATTATTGAATTTTTGGAGGGCTTATGACCTACGAAGAATTTCTTGCCAATGTAAAAAAATTAGACAAAACAAAGGAATATAATTACATTTCTAACAAAGGAAAATTTAAATTAACGGGCGTTGAAAATAGTATTGTAAAAATACTTGTCACTAAAGAAGATTTATCAAAAAAAGAAAGCTCTGTATCAAAAAACATCATCGAAGCTTATCTTACCGAACTGGCAAAAGGATATCCTATTGATTGTGCTAAAGTCAGCGGTGAAAGCGGTAGTAATCGTTCGATTCCTCCGTCTTTATTATGTCTGATGCCGCATATTTTTGCGCTAAAATTAAATAAAAGGGCGCATATTATTGAATTAAAAGAAAAATCGCACAACTTGGGTGAGTTAGAATTTATTAATGAATTAGATATTGCAGAAAAGATAAAATTAGGGGAAAAATCGAATCGTGAAAAAATTGAATCTGAATTTAAAAATTATCTGAAAAATATTGCAAGAAGCAAGCAAACTGGAAAAAAATTAAAAGATTCGTCCATCTCAAGTTATTTACTTTTTCTGAAACCAGAAAAACTGTTTGACTACAATCCTCAAAAATGGTCAAATATAGAAAGCATTTATGATATCACAAGTTTAGATAAAATAAATGAAATTCTGCAGACGCTTTTAAAAGATCCTGTCTTTATCAACAGAAATAGCAGTGATAACAATGGATTTCGGGCTAGATCGTTAAAACAATACAGAGACTTTCTTATACATCAAACAAATGTGTTTGATAATTACGATTTTGAAGAGGGAGTGATGCAAGGAATGAAAAATGAACTATCTCAAAAAATTTTCTTCGGAGCTCCTGGCACAGGCAAGTCTCACAAAATTGATTATGACCTTTTTAAAGATGAAAATGGGAAACCCATTGGAATGGGTATAAAGGAAATTCCTGAGAACCAGAAATTTCGCACCACGTTCCACCCGGATTACGATTATGCGCAGTTTGTAGGTGCATACAAGCCCAAGAAAGAATTAAACAAAACTACAAACAAAGAAGAACTAACCTATTCCTTTGTTCCGCAGGTTTTCGCGAAGGCTTACGCTGCGGCTTGGAAGCTGTATTTAGATGCTAAGGGAGATTCCCGTGATTCTATCGGGGCTTCGCCCCTCCAGAATGACAGCGGGAAAGATATTCAAGTCTATCTCGTTATCGAAGAAATCAATCGCGGAAACTGCGCCCAGATTTTTGGAGACATTTTCCAATTACTCGACAGGAATGACAAAGGTTTTTCTGATTACAGCATCATTATTGACAGTGATTTTGCTGATTGGCTGAAAACGGATTCAAAGGATGGATTGCAAACTGTTTGGAACGATTATATCGGCTTTAGTTATGAGAAAAATGGAGAAGAAATATACCCTGTTTCCGAAACAAACATTGCTCTCCCGCCGAACCTGAACATTCTTGCCACCATGAACACCAGCGACCAGTCGCTGTTTCCCATGGACAGTGCGTTCAAGCGCCGTTTTGACTGGGAATACGTGCCAATCAAATACGCAAAAGATAGTGACTGCGGCGAAGACTGGAATGCCGATAAATTCGCAATCGACGTCAGTGGTTCAACTTACATGTGGCTCGATTTCTTGAAAAAAGTTAATGCCGACATTTACGACGCCACGCAAAGCGAAGACAAGCAGATGGGCGAGTTCTTCATTAAGCCGAAGAGCGATGATTTGAAAATTGCGTTCAATGAATTCCGTTCCAAGGTCCTGTTCTATTTGTGGGATTCCGTGTATAAAGACGAGACTGAACGGCAGGCCGTGTTCCACTTCCCGTATGGGGATGGTGATGATAAAATAAAAAGCGTGACGTTCCAATCGCTTTTCGGTAAAGATGCTGAAGCTATCGTGAACAAGATTATGGAAAATCTGAAAGTTGAGAAAGTGACCGCCTAAAACTTTTTGGTTGTTCATGATTTTCCTGTTCGAAGAATTTGCCTACAGTACCGATTACCTCAAGGAGGTTATCGGTTATAGGGGCAATAGCGATTTCCAGAGCGAGAGCGGTTTTAATACCAAAGCGGCCGACACGGGCGCCAAAATAAATGGCGTCGGTTATTGCTTTTTCAACGGGAATCCTGTATTCGTGCTGCCCAAGGTCTTTCTCGACAGCAACAATACAAGGGCTTTCGGCGTGCCGATTGCCGCCGACGGCAAGGATATTTTCGGTAAGGGCGAGTCGCCCATAAAGAACGTTCAGCGCAGGTTTCTATCGTCGCTTTCGACTTGGCTCTATTCCGCTATCGACAAGTACCGCGCCGACAGCGATATGACTGGCGTCCGTTCCCCGGACCACATGGAACATTCCAAGTTCAGGGGCGATGCCCGCTATGCGACGCTGCTCGATGTCATGAGTAGCATGGAACTGTTCTACAAGAAAAACCAGAACCTGTTCGTCTTTGTCGCCAAGAACAAATATAGCGGAAACAATCGGATTAACTGGCAGCGGACCATCGCGAAAAAGACGCCCTTTATTCAGGGCGATTCGCCAATCTACATGGAACTGGTGAACAAGAAGAAGGTTTTTGATTTGGACGACCGTCTGCTTGTTCTGTATTTCTCCGCGATGAAGTTTATCCAGGACGAGTTCGGGTTTGAAATGCCGCAGAGCGAGTTCTACGTTCCGCTCAAAAGGCAGGAGTTCGCACGCCTTCTGGAATGCGAACGCGGGCTGCGCGAACTTCGCCGTATCAAGTACAAGTATTTCGAAGACCGCCTGCTGAAACTCTATAACATAATGGAGGCGTTTTTCCGTTGGGGCGCCAAGTACACCAACAAGAACGTAAAGGCGAAGGAATACCTGATTGCAAATTCGTTCAACAACGTTTTCGAGGCGATGATAGACAGCCTCATCAGCGACCAGGACGAAAAAGTCACGAAGTTGAAGAAAAACGAAGACGGCAAGATAATCGACCACCTGTACAAGGAAAAGTCTTTGATATTCGCCGACGGGAACGAAAGCATTTGGCACATTGGCGATAGCAAGTATTATAAAGAAGAAAACGAGGTGCTCGGCCAGTCGGTTGCAAAGCAGTACACCTACGCCAAGAACATTGTCCAGGACTTTTTCTCTCCCGATTTTGTCGATGGCAATGACGAATGCTATAGTTCGGGTGTCCATCAAGGGGTGCGCTACAGGGACTCGGTGACAGAAGGCTACAGCGTCACGCCGAACTTCTTTATCCGCGGATTTGTCCCGGAGTTCGAAAACGACGATCAGTACGACGATCCGTATTTTTCGAAGAAAGGCGAATCGAAAGACCCGATCAAGCCCGGCGAAGACATGTGGGGTAAGCGCAACCGTCATTTCCGCAATCGCCTCTTTGACCGCGACACGCTCCTGCTGAAGGTGTACAACATAAACTTCTTGTACGTGCTCAAGACCTACACCTCCAAGCATTCGTCCCTGCGCGACGATTTCAAGAAGAAGACCCGAAAGAGATTCCGCGAAGATTTTTTGGAGCTGCTGGGCGACAATTACTACTTCTGGGCCGTATATTTGCCGGACTGGCAAAAACCCGATTATGCAGAACGGCTCCAGGATTTTGTTGACCGCCATTTCCATGCGCTAGTGGGCCGCGTGTTCCAGCCCGCAGGAACGCCGCACTGCCTGATACTCGCGCTGGAACGGAATGTTGTCGATAAATCAAAAGAAGGCGACAAAGACGATTATCGAGCGATCCGGAAGATTGTCGACGACGCAAAATGCGAAGTCTTTTACGTATGGCCCCATGAAATATGGGAAGACGACGACCTGCGAAATGATAAGTATCGGGGTTGGAATACTGATTTCTAGCATATTTAAATTCTCGATTTTGCGTTAGGGATAGTGACCCGAAGGGCGGCGCTGTGGCGTCGTGAGCGAAGCGAGTATAGCCCGACCCAGCCCTTCGGCAAGCTCAGGGACCTGGGCCGGGGGAACGCCTTGTAAAATTTTCTTACCCCTCTTGCCAATTTTGGGGATATTAGGTACATTAATGCCCGACGTGTTTCTCCGTCTAATGGAGAAATGCGTCTTTTTTTTATTCCGGAATTTCGGGGTAAAGGGGACGCCTCTAACATCAACAAGCCGCAACATGCGGCAAATGGAGGCTAAAATGGCTAAAAAGAAAGACTCGAAAAACGGGTCGATGTTTGTGTTTCGTGATGGAATGGTGGCGGATAGCAGTTATGTTGAATGGTTGTCGGACATAAAACAGCGTTTTCGTCAGAGCCAAACAAAAGCATCAATTCGCGTGAACACCGAAATGCTGGAATTTTACTGGGGGATAGGTCGCGATTTAGTAGCGTTACGCGCTGAAGAACGTTGGGGAACTGGAGTTGTAAAACAGTTTGCGCTTGACATGCGTCGGTCATTTCCAAACGAAACAGGCTTTTCTTTCACGAATGTGAAGTATATGAAGCAATGGTATTTGTTCTATTTTGATCGAATAAAAAAAGGCCAACGGGCCGTTGGCCAATTGGAGATGCCCAAAATCTTTGGTAAGGTCCCCTGGGGACAGCATATAGATATTGTTTCTCGATGTCAATTAATAGACGAAGCAATGTTTTATGTAAATAATGTAGTGAATAATGGATGGTCACGTCCCGCATTAAACGCAAACATTGATGCCAATCTATTTCAAGCAAAGGGAACTGCGGTCACTAATTTCGACAAAACCTTGCCTTCTTCTCAGGAAAAAATTGCAAAGGAAATTTTGAAGGACCCCTATCATTTTGAATTCTTAAAGATGCGGGAAAAATACGAAGAAGGTGATCTTGAAGACGCTCTTATTGCCAATGTAACGCAGTTTTTGTTGGAATTGGGGAAGGGATTTTCGTATGTCGGGCGTCAAATGGAATTTCGAATGCCAGGTGGTCAGGCGTTTTTCCCAGACTTGATTTTTTATTTTATTCCGCAGCATAGATATGTCATTATTGACCTTAAGGTTGTTAAGTATACACCTAAGTTTGCTGGTAAACTCAATTTTTATGTAACAGCAGCAGATGAACTACTTCGTGGTGAAGGAGATAATCCTTCCGTGGGTTTGATTATTTGCAAATCAACAGATAAGACGGTTGTAGAATGGTCGCTCAAGGATATTAACAAACCGTTAGGTGTGGCAACATACAAGTTGAGGGAGGTTGTTGATCGTACTATGGCAGAAATGAAAATGAAGAAAAAAAGGAGGTGACTTGAAATCACAAATTTGGCTTCAAGTTGGATGGCCGGAATACCTTCATGGAATTGCGCACGTGTTGACTTTCCTCAAACCTCTTTGTATATTTATCCCCGTATTACGACAATCCCTGCGACAGTCGGCATAGGCCTTGCGGCCCGTACGTGCATCCGCGGCGGGGTTCATCAACCTTCTTGTTGATGTTGTTGGATAAAAGCATCCCAAAACATAACAAACCCAAATTGTGCCTGCAGTGCAGACGCAATTAAAACCGTTTTTAACGTTCGCTCATGCCGAGCGGGCTAGAGGATTATTATGGCAAGAAAAACTGATAAATTGGCTGTCGCGGAATTCCCGCTTATTGACGAAACCCTGCTCAAATCGCGGATATACACCATTCGCGGGGTCAAGGTGATGCTCGATGCAGATTTGGCCGGGATTTACGGGTATAGCACCAAAGCATTTAATCGGCAGGTCAAGAATAATATCGATCGTTTTGCGGAGGATTTCCGGTTCCAGCTGTCCAAAAGCGAAGTCGATGAATTGCGGTCAAAATTTTTGACCGCAATTACCGGTGCAAATAACACTGAAAATTTGCGGTGCAAAAATTGCACCGCAAATCTCAGCACGATGAGCCGCTCCTGTCCCTTTGTTTTTACGGAACAGGGTAT
Organism: Fibrobacter sp.; assembly: GCA_017503015.1. Taxonomy (NCBI): domain Bacteria; kingdom Pseudomonadati; phylum Fibrobacterota; class Fibrobacteria; order Fibrobacterales; family Fibrobacteraceae; genus Fibrobacter; species Fibrobacter sp. The sequence goes on from JAFVTX010000001.1 coordinate 14,583, forward strand.
TTATATGCTCATGACAGTGTTGAAAGGTGATTTGGCAGTACAACAGAGTATGGCTCTTATTCGCCTTTTCAAGCAGATGAAGGACTATATCGTTGCTGAAAACCATCAACTGCTCGGAACTGCGGGAATTGCCCAGATTGCGGCGCAGACTGTTCAAAATACACATGAAATCGCGGCCGTTTCCGCCGAAGTAAAGGAACTTTCTGGCGAAGTTCGCGATATCCGGAGCGATCTGGGAAAAATCAATGTGGACCTCCGGATGGTCATGGAAAATTTCGTCAATCCTTCGTCTTTCAGGCACTTCCTGATTCTGAACGGGCACAAGCTGGAGGCGGACGTCGCTTACGCGCAGATTTACGGTATGGCGAAGAGGTCGGTGCTGATAGTCGATAACTACGTGGATATTAAGACGCTGAATTTGCTGCGGAATGTGCACAAAGGCGTTTCCGTCCTGATTTTCAGCGACTTGCTCGGTGGAAGCCGCATGACAGATGACATGCTTGCCGATTATCGGGCCGCCCGCCCGGACGTGTCGATTGACAAGAAACCCGCCATGCACAAGTTCCACGACCGCTACATTCTCGTGGATTTCAAGATCAAGAGCGAAAAGTTGTACCATTGCGGGGCGTCTTCCAAAGATGCCGGCAACAAGATTACGACCATCGTCCAACTCGACGATGTTGATGCATACCGGAACATGTTCGAGGAAGTGTTGGAGCAACCAAGATGACCTTGTATTGGATACGGGAAACTGGTGAAAAAAAACAATTCAGTCAACCAAATAAAGGAAAATTACTGTGAAGAAAAAAGCAGAGAACGAGAATGAATTTGAGTTGCCGAAGGAACTCTTGGAATCAATAGCTGGGCTTAATGAACTTATGAGCCAGCAGCAGGATCAAGCCGCCGCAATGCTGTACAGATTAATGTTTCGCCATGAACGGGATCTCCATGTACTCGACCACTATTCAGATGTCGTACTTGAAGGCGTTTCTGGCATGGGTAGCGAGTTCGCGAAAGAGGATTACAGGAATTTCTTGCAATACCTGTCGTATGTTATTCCTAGCGAATATGCTCCGCATAAGGAAATGTACGAAGAAGAGCTCAGAATCGCCGAAGATGATGATGAGTGAACAGCGTGTATTACAATGTGTATTGCAATGTGTATTGACAAGTGTATATACATTTTCTACAATAGGGAGGGTGTGCAATAACTGTAAGGAGAGCTCATGAAGACGAAGAGCAAAAAGCGCGAGAAGATTAAGCTGCCCAAGGGGTTCAAGCTGGTTGACGATTTCCTGTCTAAAGAGGAAATCGAGGCGCTCGAGAACGATACCACGATGAGGGATCCGATGGTTATCACCGGTGGTCATGAGTCGGAGACGCTAGAGGAATCCATTGCGCGCATCAGTCGCGCAATTGCCGAGGCCAAGGAAGAAAAGAAGATGTATTCCATAAGGCTCAAGGTCAAGACGGTGGAATCGATCAAACGCAAGGCCGCCGCCGCGGGCATCCCTTACCAGACTTACGTGAACGTGTTGCTCGACAACGCCGCGTCTGCCTGATTGTAAAATTTTCTTGCTCCCCTAGCCAACTTTCCGAATATTAGGTACATTAATGCCCGACGTGTTTCTCCGTCTAATGGAGAAATGCGTCTTTTTTTTATTTCGATTTTCGGGATAAAGGGGACGCCTCTAACATCAACCGGCCGTTTTTGCGGCTAAATGGAGGCTAAAATGACCAAAGAAGAAATTCTAGCTGGTGAATCAGAACTGCTTGAGTTCAAGCGGGATGTTCCCGAACAGAGCGTCAAGTATATCAAGACCGTTGTTGCCTTTGCTAACGGCAAGGGCGGCACGATTGTCTTTGGCGTGGACGACAAGACCCATAAAATTATAGGCATAAAAAAGAGCGAGGTCTTTCAGAAAGCCGACACAATCGCTGATACGATTTTCAACAGTTGCGAGCCCAAAATCAGGCCGAGTATCAATCTTCAGGAAATTGACAAGCGCTACATTATCGTGGTGACGGTTCCTTCTGGAATGCAGCAGCCCTATTACATAAAGAGCATGGGCATTACCGAAGGCACTTTTGTTCGCGTGGCGGCAACGACCCGTGAAGCAGAACGATACATGCTCAAGGAACTGCTTCTTGAAGGTGAAAACGAATCGTTCGATCAGCAACCAGCTGGCGAAACCGTTTCGAAGGAAGAAGTCGAAAATCTTTGTGACAAGATTTATGATTTTACAGCCGGGACATTGAGCAAAAAAGAACGTGCAGCATTGCGAAGGCCGACCGTCAACCAGTTGCTTTCGTGGAAACTGTTGAAGAAGGAAGGCCGTTCTTTAGTGGCTTCGAATGGGTTTAAACTTTTGCAGGGGACAAACGGGGATTTCCCTGACGCAAAGATTCAATGCGCCGTATTCAAAGGAAATATCCGGGGCGATTTCTTGAAGCGACAAAATATGGAAGGGCCTCTTTTTGAGCAGATTGAGTCGGCCTACCAGTTCGTAATGCAGAATTTGCCTGTTCAATCCAAGGTAAAGGGGCTTTTTAGGCACGACAGTTCCCTTTTGCCCGAATCTGCCGTGCGCGAAGCCATTGCAAATGCGGTGTGCCATCGCAGTTACCTAATCCCTCGCAAGGTGCAGGTAGCATTGTATGATGACCGCCTGGAAGTGACGTCCCCAGGGACGCTTTGCAGGGATATCACCTTGGAAAAAATGCGTGAAGGCATGTCTAGCGTGCGCAACAAGGGGATTGCAGAAACGTTTATCTATATGCGCATTGTCGAAACATGGGGAAGCGGTATTCCGAACATCTTCAAGGCAATGCAAGAAAGCGGCTTGCCGGAACCCGTGATGCAGGATTTTCATGGGGATTTCAGGATAACCTTATATTGGAAGAAATCCGTCCAATCCCACCCAATCCTACCCAATCCCACCCAATCCCACCCAATCCTACCCAATCCCACCCAATACAGTGAGGTGGAATGGAATCTGCTTAAAATCTTAAAGGACAATCCTAAATTAAGTCAAAGCGAAATGGCCGAAAGAATGGGAATGAAGATAAATCGTCTCAAGTATTACTTAAACGAACTTCGAAAGGCTCCGAATCCAGCAATTCGCCATATTGGCACAACTCGTGATGGCTATTGGGAAATCCTAGTTGATATTAAAGGAGAAATACGATGAAGAAAAAATCAGAAGAAGAGAACAAGAAAGATAATACTGGATGGAATGCCTTTTTGGAATTGCGTAGGCAGGCTCAGCGCGGTATGCTCCGGACCATGCAGCAGCTTTCCGCCGATGCCGAAAAGGTTGGTTCCGCCGAAATGACACTCGACGAAATCAACGCCGAAATCGCCGCAGCCCGGCATGGGAAATAAACTTAACCATAAAAGTGAGGAAAAAAATGAACTACACATTTACAGAAAAAGAAGTTGAAATGATGTATAACTGGGGGATGTACGCTGATGGGGAAAGCGGCTTCAATGAAGAAGAACAAAAATTGTACGATAAATTGGAACGAATATTTACACCATTGCAAAAAGAAAAAAGTGAATCTCGTAAGATTTTAGATTTTTTTGAAGAGGTATGCAGCACATATAAGGGTGTATCATATTCTTTGCGAATCCCCGGAGGGAATTGCATAAGATTCATCGACATAGACAAAGACCTTTGCTTTGACACGGAAAAGTCTAGGTATACGGATGTGGTGCTGGAGGTTTCGAAGGTGATAAATAAATTGAAGTTGAAGAAACGGGAGGTCTAGACTCAATAGGGAACGCACTGCGTTCCCTATTAGCCGCTACTAATATGGCTTTTATTCCGACATTAAAGGCTACAAAAAGCGCAACAATATTTTTGATCTAATTGAATTTCGTAAACGGTGTTTACGAAAAATGATGATGCTCTCAATGGTTTATAGAAAAGTTCGGTGAAACAGAGAGATGATCAGAAATCCCGCTTGTAAAATTTTCAACCGGCCGTTTTTACGGCTAATGGAGGCTAATATGGCTAAAAATGAAGAAGAGCTCAGAATCGCCGAAGATGATGATGAGTTTGCGGATAGGGAGGCCACGTAATGAATCTTGCAAAATTTGAGAATGCCCTGAAGATTGGGGAAACTGCGGCCATAGAGTTCAAACGGGCTGGTGGCACCATTGAAATGGACACCTTTGAAACGGTCTGCTCGTTTTCGAACCGATTCGGAGGAGATATTTACTTGGGGGTGCTTGACAATGGGACTGTTGTTGGCGTTCCTGAAAATGCAGCCCAGCCGATGGTGAAAAACTTTATCAGTGCCATCGGTAATCCGGACTTGTTCAGCCCCACGCTTTATCTTGAACCAGAAATTTTCAAGTACCGCAAGAAAACCTTGATTCATATCCATGTTCCTTCAAGCGGCGAGGTACATTCGTTCAAGAAACGGATTTATGACCGCGTAGACGAGGCGGATGTCAAGGTGACTGCGACAGCAAAAATTGCGCAGATGTATATCCGCAAGCAAGAAATCTACACAGAACGCAGGGTGTATCCGTACGTAAAGTTGAAAGACTTGCGCTTGGATTTACTGCCGATGATACGGATTCTGGCCAAGAACAACGCTGGCGGTAGCCACCTTTGGGAAAAACTATCGAATAGGGATTTGTTGAAAAGTGCAGGGCTTTATGCCGAGGATCATGTTACCGGCAAAAATGGGTTCAATCTTGCCGCGGTGATGCTTCTTGGTCGCGACGAGGTTATTCGCGATATTTGTCCTGCTTACCAGACTGACGCCCTTGTCCGCAAGGTGAATGTCGATCGTTATGACGACCGTTTGACGGTAGTTACGAACTTGGTCGAAAGTTTTGAACTGCTTTTTAAATTCGCGGCGTTGCACCTGCCCGATAAATTCTATGTGGAAGGGGCCGAACGCAAATCTCTTCGGAATATTGTGGCTCGTGAAATGTTGGTAAACACACTGATGCATCGGGAGTATTCAAGTTCGTACCAGGCGAAGTTTGTGATAGAACAGGACAGGATGTATGTGGAAAATGCGAACAGGGCTCGGTTCAACGGTCCGATAACGCTGAGGAATCTTGAGCCGTTCCCGAAGAATCCGCTTATCGCAAGCTTTTTTCGCAATATCGGCTATTCGGAAAAGCTCGGTTCCGGTGCCCGGAAAATGTTCAAGTACGGGAGGCTTTATTCCGGTGTTGAACCTGAATTTTTTGAAGATGATGTTTTTCGCATCATTCAACCGCTGAACGAAAATTATTCGTTTGATGCGGAAAATGAGGCTGGTGGTCAGAATGAAGACTCGGAAACTACCCAGAAAACTGCCCAGAAAACTACCCAGAAAACTACCCAGAAAATACTTGATGCGATATCAAACAATCCTAATGTGACTAGGTTGGAGTTATCGGAAATTTGTGGAATAACTGCTGACGGCGTAAAATGGCAATTGAGAAATCTCACAAAGTCTGGGCGCATTGTTCGTATTGGCGGAGATCGCGGTGGCCACTGGGAGGTGCACGACATGGAGCATCCCAAAACATAACAAACCCTAATTGTGCCTGCAGTGCAGACGCAATTAAAACCGTTTATAACGTTCGCTCTTGCCGAGCGGGCCAGAGGATTATTATGGCAAGAAAAACTGATAAATTGGCTGTCGCGAATATACACCATTCGCGGGGTCAAGGTGATGCTCGATGCCGACCTGGCCGAGATTTATGGATACGAGACGAGATTTTTCAATCGCCAGGTAAAAAATAACATTGATCGATTTGCGGAGGATTTTCGGTTTCAATTGAATGAGGATGAAATGCAAAACTTGATGTGCAAAAAATGCACATCAAGTTGGGGTGGAACACGAAAATTGCCGTATGCCTTCACCGAACAGGGCATCTATATGCTTATGACGGTTTTAAAAGGTGACCTTGCTGTTGATGTTAAAATTTCTACGGCATATTTGCAAAAGTGCCGTAGATTTGTTATATTGTAGGTATGGCAACATACGATGGAAAAGAAGTAAAGATCCCAGAGGGGATGTTCGCCCGTGAAACCATGAGCGCGTACCAGTATCATCAGGCCTTGAAAAAGGTCAAGTCCGGTGAATTGTTCCGCTTGCGTCCGGGCTTTTTTGTCAATGCAAGTGTCCTTGCCGATGTAATGATCGACATCGATGCGCTCGTGCCCGGCGGTGTGCTGTGCATGTATTCTGCTTGGGAGCATTACGAGCTGACGACGCAAATTCCGAATGCCTTCTGTATCGCTATTCCCCGCAAGCGAAAAGTCGTCCTGCCTGAATTTCCGCCTGTCACTCTGTATTTCTGGTCAGACCATTTGCTGGAATTTGGAATCGAACAGGCATCCGTTCATGGGCACAATGTTCGAGTCACAGATTTGGAACGTTCCGTCTGCGATGCCGTAAAATACCGCAACAAAATCGGATTGGACGTTTGCGCCGAAATTCTCAAGACGTATCTGCGCAACCCTAGGCGAAATATTTCAAAACTGATGGAATATGCTAGAAAATTGCGCATTGCAGCAACCCTGAAGAAATACCTAGAAATCGGGGGATAATGTGGTTCAGGATATTGCCAAATCCGTTCGTAATCGTCTTTTGGAACAGACCAGGATCACGCATGGAGACTACTAACAGGTAGTAATACGGTTTGTTCATGAAAGATTGATGTACCGTCTTGTCCAAAGCAGGTACAGACAGTCCTTTTATCTGAAAGGTGGTTCCCTGTTATATGCGTTGAATCCATTAATTGCAAGGCCGACATTGGATGTTGATTTTCTCGGAGTCAATTTTCCGTCGGATCCGGAACGGCTTCGGGATATTTTCGCCGATATATGTTCACAGCCCTGCCCTGAAGATGGCGTACTCTTTGACATTGGTAGCATAAATGTTGAAAGGATTATGGATGATAAGGAGTATAAGCGTCTCTGTGTACAGGTAAAAGCATTGTTAGATACTATTGTTCAGCGAATTTCTATTGATGTTGGGTTTGGCGATGCCGTAGTTGGAGTGAAAGAGATTTCGTATCCCGCTTTGCTGGAAACGTTGCCTCAGGCAAATTTGTATGTCTATTCAATAGAGTCTGTAATTGCTGAAAAATTTCATGCAATGGTCTTGTTGGACGAGAGTAACAGTCGCATGAAGGATTTCTACGATGTGTATCAAATTTTTTCGAATCAAGAAATAGATTATCAAAGCCTGGAAAAGGCGATTAAGGCGACATTCCGAGCGAGGGATGTTGTGTTCAATCCTGAAATAAAACTGTTTGACTCTGATTTCGCCACTGACAAAGTGCGACAGGCGCTTTGGAAAAATTTTCTGCACAAGATTAAGCAAGACAACCGTTTTGATTTTGAAGACGTGATGAAACTGATTCGCGAAAAATTGCAAAAATATTGGATGGATTTGACTGCTTAGGCGACTTTTCTTTGGTCTCTTTGTATATTTATCCCCGTATTACGACAATCCCTGCGACAGTCGGCATAGGCTTTGCGGCCCGTACGTGCATCCGCAGTGGGGTTCATCAAGCTTCTTGTTGATGTTGTTGGATAAAAGCATCCCAAAACATAAACAAACCCAAATTGTGCCTGCAATGCAGGCGTAGTTAAAGCCATTTTTAACGCAGTCCAGGTTATCGCTACGTTATTCCCCAACAGCCTTGAAGCTCTTGGGGATATTCAGGCGCCAGGTGCCCAGGCTGAAGGGTTTTCCGTGGGTCACTTTCTTGATGAAAATTTCCAGAAAGACTTTTCCGTCCCGCTCGAAGCGGATGTTCCTGGGCATGGTGCGGCCTTCGAGGGTCCCTTCGTCCAAAAAGACGGTCTTTTCCGGCTTGCCGTCGCGGCCCGTGCGCAAGAGCCACTGGACGCGTCCGTCTTTTTCGCCGTAGCTGAACAGGCGTCCGGTGGATTCCTTCGCACTCACGACGGTCACGCCCGACGAATCCTTTGACCCGGTTTTCTCGAAGCGCTCCGGAAGAAGCTTGCCTTCGAAGAGGGCCGCGACCTGATGGATATGCACCAGCGGGAGCGTGTTGTCGTTCAAGAGGCCCACCATGTAGCCGTTCCCCTTTACGTAGATTTTTTCTGTCGGGAACACCATCTGCCAGCCTGTTTCGGTCCAGAGCATAGAGGCGACGCCGATTCCCAAGGGTCCCGTCAGCTCGAGCCTGTAGCGTTTTCCAGGCACAGAGAAAAGTACGGCGTCGAACTCCTGGACCTTTCCGTCTTCTTGGGTGATGTTCAGCTGGAATTTAGCCCGCAGACTGTCGGGGCGGGCCTGCTCCTGGACGCATGCCGCAGAACCTTCGCAGGCACCTGCGGTGCCACGGCTCCCGGCGCAGCCTGCCAAAAGGAGAGCAGCAAAAAAAATGAGTATGAATGTTGATGCTTTTTTCAAGCGATGGCAAGAACTGTATGGATCCCATCGCTGCGCTCCAGGATGACGCTGGGAGAAATCCGTGGCTGACGCAGTTGCTCCTGAATGACGCCGTTGTGAAAAGACCCGAAAAGACATAGCGCCTTACTTCTTGTGCTGTTTCAAAAATTCCTTGGCGGCCTTGTTGTTGGGCCTGAGTTTAAGCACCAGCTTGTAAGACTTGACCGCATCGGCGGTCTTGCCGAGCCCCGCCTGTATGGCGCCCATGTGTTCCCAGTAAACGTAGTCTTCCTTGAAATTTTCGGACTTTATCTGCTGCATCACGGCGTAGGCTTCTTCGAATTTTCCCTTGCGGTAGAGCCCCCAGGCCTTTGAATCCAAGAAGGCCTCCGACGGAGCCTTGCCCTTTTCGAGTGCAAGAGCCTTGTCCACCAGCGCAATTCCCTTGTCCACTTCTTCGGGAGAGCGGTTCAGGTCGATAAGGGAGTATCCGTAGTAGTTGTACACTTCGGGCCTGTCCAGCTCGCCCCTGTCGGGAGCGGTCAGCAGGTATTCGAACAGCTTGAAGGATTCGTCAAATTCTTCCATGCGTTCCAGATTCATGGCCATGTTGAAACGGATGAGCAGGCTGGTGGAATCTCCCATCAGCATGCTTTCCCAGAAGAGGTTCGCCTTGGACCGCGCCTCGTGCGCCTGGAAAAGCTTGAGGGAATCGGCCTTGCCGTCGGATTCGATTTCTTGCGCCTGCGCTACCAGAATTTTGGCGTAGGTATGCTGCAAGTGCCTGTAAGTTTTTTGGGCTTCGTGATTCACCTGGGCAACCGACGCGGAATCGGCGATGCCCGCCATGGGCGTCCAGTTGGTCCAGACTCCAAGCAGGGAGTCCAGCAGATAATAGGCCTGCTGGTACTTGCCCGCATAGCCATAGGTCATGGCCAAGAAATCCTTGTCGTTACCGTCCAGAATGGAGTCCGCACGCACGGCGTAGGCAACGGCATCGTCCTTCTTTTTTTCGGTGAGGGCGATTCCGGCCAGAGCCCTGCAGGCCTGGGCCGCAAAGGGCTTGCTCGTGAGACCCTCCAGGGCCTTGTTGTAATGGACCTTCGCGCTGTCCACCTCGTTCTGGGCGTATTCGTAGTTGGCCAAGAAATAAATCAGCACGGGAGATTCCAGATGGTCGGTGTAGATCTTTTTCCGCAAAAAGGCGAGAGCGTCGGCACGGCTGTCTTTGGCGATTACCAGGAGCACCAGGTTGATCATATTCTCTTCGTATTCCGACACGGTGCTGAGGGTATCCACGATGGCACGGGCCTCGGCATTGCGTTTTTGGATGATAAGACCCTGCACCTGCTGGAGCAACATCTTCTTGTCACCGGTAGCCTCGTAGCCCTTGGCAAAAAGTTCCACCACGGCGGAATCCTTGTGCATGTCGATGAGCAAGTTCAGCTGCCGCTGGAAAAGCGAAGAGATGTAGTTCACCTGGGGGAGCAGCAGGTCATAGACCCGCACCAGTTCCTTCTTGTCTTGCACCGCTTCCAGAAACAGGCTGTAATCGTACAGGAGCGTCATGTCCTGGTAGCGCGAAGAATCCAGCGCCAGATTGAAATACCGACGGGCAGAATCGGCAATTCCCGCTTTTACATACAACTTAGCAAGCAGTTCGAACTGACCGGGGTTCGTCTTGCCTTTCAGCTGGTTGGCACGTTTAGCTAGCACCAGCGCGGCAGAATCTTCGCCGTGGGCGGCAATCCTTTCGGCCACGGCGAAGGAGAGGTAGCGGCTTTCGGGATCCGCCTCGAAAGCCCGCTGCCAGAAAATTTCGGCCAGGGCCTTTTCGCCCCGGAGTTCCATTTCCATCGCCCGAATAAACGATTCGTGAGCCACGTCCAGATTCTGGACCGTTGCCGGCTGTTTTGTTTCGGCCTTCTGTGCAACGGCTTTTGCGATGGCGGCAGAATCCGCCGCCGTCAGGGTCGCCTGGCCGCCAGCATCCTTGCGGGGTGCAGAACTGCACGCCGCCAAGAGCGCCACCAGCGCCAACGTCCAGAAAAATGTCAGGCCTCTACGGAACATAACTAGTCGGCAATCACAAAGTCTATCTTGGTGTCGGGCAGCAGGTAGTCACCTTCCTTGGGAGAAGTTTCTATGACGGTGTTCGGGGCTTCGCCATTTTCGGCCTTGACGCGCTTCACGTTGCCTACCTTGAACCCCAGCTGTTCCACTTTCACGAACACGTCGTCGATGACTTCACCTGCAAAGGAGGGCAGCAGCACGCGCCCGAGAGTTTCGCCTGCAGAGATGATGACGTTGACGGTATCGCCTACGCGGGCGGTGTCGCCGGCCATAGGGTCTGTGCGGATAACCACTCCGCGGGGAATGCTCTTGTGGGCGCCCTTGATAATCTGGCCCTGCACAAGGCCTGCGCGGGTCAGCGTTATGGTGGCCTGCTTCTGGCTCTTTCCGCGAAGGTCCGGAATTTCCACCTGACGGAGTCCAAGACTTCTCGTGATCTGGACGGTGCGGCCTACCTTGGCCATGCGACCGGCGGCAGGCATCTGCACCAGCGCCCGACCTGCGGGCACCTGGGCGTTGTAGCGGCCCTCTTCCAACCACTTGGCCTTGAAGCCCACAGCCGAAAGCGCAGCGTCCGCTTCGGCTTCGGTCATGCCTTCCAGATTGGGCACCTCGGCGGTGCTGGTGAACTGTCCGGAGAAAATAGGCAGCGCAATCTTATCTACCACAAGGGCGAGAATCACCAGGAGTACCACCCAGAGGATGAACGCCCTGATGAACGGGGATGTCTTGAACCACTTAAAAAAATTCTTTATCTTACTCATTTCCTTTTTTCACCTTGTCGTCCGGATTCACAATCCGAACTTCAAACTTTTCATTCCTTCGAACTGGCGCTCCCTATCCCCTAAATCCTAGCCTCTAGATCCTAGCCCCTAGCCCCTATCCACCTTCCCGGGGTTTTAGGGGTGTCCCCTAGGAGAGGGGGTAGCTGCTGATGCGGCTAGGTGGCGGGTTCTTTTGATTGCCGCTCTAGGCAAGTTGCCCGCCACGACGCAGCAGCGGCGAGGGGGAGGCTTCCCCCTTTATCCCTTGGCGGCTTTTTCCTGTAGCGACTCCTCGTCAAAGATTACGATGTCCTTGCCCGTGATGGCGATGGCGCCGGCTTTCACCAGGATGGAACTGATGCGGCTCACGGTTTCGCGGGTGGTGCCGGACATGTCCGCCAGCTGCTGCTGGGTGGGACGGTTGTGAATGACGGTGACCATCTTGCCGTTGTCGGTGTGGATGCGCACGCCGCGTTCTTCCATGAGGTTCAGCAGGGTGCCGGCCACGCGGCCGCTGACCGACATGGTGGAGAGGGAGCCGATTTGCTTGTTGGCCTTGCGGAGCCGCTTGCTCATTTCGGAGAGGAGCGACATGGCGAGTTCGGGGTATTGCTTGATGAGCGAGAGGAAGGCGTCGCGGTAGATGATCATCAGCTGGGAGTCGCTGACGGTGCGGACCGAGGCGGAGCGGGGCTCGCCGTCGATGAGGGACATTTCGCCGAAGAAGTCGCCGCGCTCGAGGAAGCTGAGGATGGTTTCGCGGCCGTCCACGCCGGTCATGTACACTTGGACGGAGCCCGAGGCGATGAGGTAGAGCGCCTGGACGGAGTCGTCGCCTTCCAGCACTACGGTTTCGTCGCGGTTGAAGTTCTGCACCTCAACCAGGTCGCCCAGGAGCCTCAGCTGGTCGTCGGACAGTTCCGAGAACAGTTCTACGCCTTTCAGCAGTTCCAATACAGATGCGTCCATGTTTTCCTCTCTTCTTTTGGCCGCGCCGGGGCGGCGGTGGCTTTAGTCCAAATCCACGATGATGCTCTGGTCGCGCTTGGCGCCGATGGAGATCATGCCGATTTTCACGCCCACCAGTTCCGCCATGCGGTTCAGGTACTTGCGGGCGTTTTCGGGCAATTCTTCTAGCTTGCGGCACTTGGTGGTGTCGCACTTCCAGCCGGGCATTTCTTCGTAGACCGGCACGCAGCGGCCCACCTTCGAAAGCTGGTTCGGGAAGTTTTCGATTTTTTCGCCGTCGCATTCGTAGTGGGTGCAAATCTTGATGGTATCAAAGGTGTCCAGCACGTCGAGCTTGGTGATGGCGAGGTGCGTGAGGCCGTTCACCACTGCAGCCTTGCGGACCACCGGGGCGTCGAACCAACCGCAGCGGCGGTTGCGGCCCGTGGTGGCGCCGTATTCGTTGCCGATCTTGCGGAGGGTGTCGCCGGTTTCGTCCAAGAGTTCTGTCGGGAAGGGGCCGTTACCCACGCGGGTGGTGTAGGCCTTGACCACGCCTACCACCTGGTCGATGGCCGTGGGGCCGATGCCGGCGCCGCAGCTGGCGTAGCCTGCCACCGTGTTGCTGGAGGTCACGAAGGGGTAGGTTCCCTGGTCCACGTCGAGGATGGTGCCCTGGGCTCCTTCGAACACCAGGCGCTTGCCGGCCTTCACGGCGGCATAGAGCATGGCGCTCACGTCGCGCACGAACGGCTTGATCTTCTGGCCCAGTTCCAGGTAGTCCTTGATGACCTGTTCGGGGTCGATTTCGGGAACGTCGTACATCACCTTGAATTCTTCGTTGTGGACCTTGGCCATGGCTTCGACGCGGGGGCGCAGTTCGCGTTCGTCCATCAGGTCGCCCACGCGGACGCCGATGCGGTTCACCTTGTCGCTGTAGCAGGGGCCGATGCCACGGCCCGTGGTGCCGATGGCGGCCTTGCCGGCCTTCTTTTCTTTGGCCTTGTCGAGAGCGGAGTGGTACGGCAGCACCACGTGGGCGTTATCGGCAATGAACAGGCGGCCTTCGGGGTTGATGCCCTTGGTGTGCAGGTCGGCGATCTCGGCCAGGGTCTGCACCGGGTCCAGCACCACGCCGTTGCCGATGACGCAAATCTTGTCGTCGTGCATAATGCCGGAGGGAATCAGGTGGAACACGAACTTCTTGTCGCCCACTTCGACGGTGTGGCCAGCGTTTGCGCCGCCCTGGAAACGCACAATGTAGTCTGCGTCCAGCGTCAGAAAATCAACTACCTTGGCCTTGCCTTCGTCACCCCACTGGGAACCGATTACAACACGATTTGCCATATATCCTTCATTCTGTTGGCGGCCCGGCGGCGCAAAACTCCAAAAGGAGCAGTCCCGCGGGTCGATTGCTTGTTAAACGACGAAATTCAAGCGCAGAGGCCTTCCCTGCGCCCTTTTTCGCCTAAAAGATAAAAAAGTGGGCGGGGCGCTGGACCGGAAGGGGCTGGCAATGCGGCAAAAACGGCCAGAAAACGCCCCGGCCAAAACACCGCAAGCTAATCGTCGGCGCGTTCTAACCCACGCAGGCTTTCGTCTATAAAGTTAAACGTCTTTGCGTAGGCTTCGTCGCGCACGCCCTTGCGGGAAAGGTACAGGTCGTGCAAGCCGCCCGCCACCGTTTCCGTCGTTACTTTCGTCCCGACTTTCGGAGCCCACATCTCTATATGCTCCACATCCAGCACGCCATCGCAATGCATTTGGTTCTCTGACCATTCATCGTCATTTTCGCTACAGTCCCCATGCAACACAAGCACCGGTGAATTTATATGAAATCCCTTGTGCAATTCCAGCTGGGCCCTATATACCCCGCGTATCCACCCCAAGAACTGCTCCGGCCGTTCTTCGCTTTTCCACTCCGTATTGTATTGCCACTCGCCATAACGCTCCCTGTTGATCGCGTAAGCGTAATTCGGATTCCCGCTGGACCCAATCGAAAAGTCGGGCAGGTACATGGCCAGCTCCGAAATGACCGGAATCGCGACATTGCGCACAAGCCAGTTGAAATTGAAATCAAAGAAAGGACTGTTCAAGACGAGAGCCGCAAACTTTTCGGCTGGACGGGACTCCGCATAAAACGACACCAGCAAGCCGCCCTGGGAATGCCCTATCAAGACCAGCGGCAGCGAATGCGCATGCCCTGTACGCTCCTTCGTAATCACCCGCGCAAGCTCCACCGCAAAATCCAGCTCCGGAAAAAACTCCCGCATGTTCCGCAGGTCACCCCGACGGTCCCCAGGCGCAAAGGAACGCCCGCAATAATGCAGGTCTATCGCAAAAAAGGCATAGCCCGCCGAATCCGCCTTTTGAGCCATTTCCTTCTGGAAATAATAATCGTTGTAACCATGCACATACAGGATTATCCCCCGCGCAGGCTTGGCACCGGCCGCATTTTGCGCAGACTTGACACCGGCACCCTCCTCGACATCGGTCAACGCGGAGTCACTCCCGACACTGCCATTTCCTGCGGAATCAGCCTCAACGGAATCAACCGCCACCGAACTCCCGAAAGGAAATTCCACCAGAGTCGAACGGAATTCCTTTCCGCCCACATTTGTGCGCATCGCATACTGACGGAAAGGCGCACCCAACGCCACGTCGTCAACACCGTCCGCATAAGCCTGCCACACGTCATGGGCGCTCACCGGAACCTTGACGCCGGAATCAAGCGCTCGCTCCTCTTTCAAAACCCCGTTGGCAAACCCGATGTGGAGCAAAACGGCCACCACAAAAAACAGGCCGAGAGCGTCAAGTCTAAATTTTTTCACAAGAACACCCTGCAAGTGCAAAAACACTCCATAAACACTTCATCCATGCCGTAAATGATAGCAAGTTTTTCCCAAAAAACTACACACGATAAAAATATAGCCTACGGATAGAAATCCGCAAATTAATCTATATTCCTTTTATGCCAGCAAAGACTCCCGACCCAAGCGTCATCCAGCCTATCGCCAACGTGGAGGCATTGACCTTCGTCAAGCCCGCCGTCAAAAACCCAAACATCATTGTGGGCGATTTCACCTATATTGCCGACAAGGACTTTGAGCAGCACGTCACCCACCATTACGACTTTATCGGCGACAAGCTCATCATCGGCAAGTTCTGCCAGATTGCCGCCGGCGTGGAATTCGTGATGAACGGGGCGAACCACCAGATGAACGCGGCCACCACTTACCCCTTCTACATCTTCGGCACATGGGAGCAGCCCGCCCCGGCCCAGAGCGACCTTCCGCTCAAGGGCGATACCGTCATCGGAAATGACGTATGGATCGGGCAGAATGTGACGATTCTCCCAGGCGTCCACATCGGCGACGGAGCCATCATCGGGGCAAACTCCGTCGTAGCAAGCGACGTGGAGCCTTACACCATCGTGGCAGGGAACCCTGCCAAACTCATCCGCAAACGATTCGACGACGAACTTACCGCACTGCTGCTCAAGTTCAAGTGGTGGGACAAGCCCATCGACGAAATCAACAGTCTCATCCCCGTCCTCACTTGCAGCGACCTCAAAAAAGTGAAAGCCGAGCTCAAGGCCCGGCTTATGTAAGTGGAGATCCCGCAACGAGTGCGAGATAACAACGTCGGTTAGAGATGCCCGCGACGCTCCTTACACGACCGCAACGCTCTACCGCAATTGACATGCCTCCGGTCTGAGCGTTGCTCTCGTCGTCGCGGCTTGTTAATACAAGCCGCTTCTCCTCACTACGGCACTTCCACAGAATCGAGAATCTTCTGCACCACGGTCTCGGCGGAGACTTCTTCCGCTTCGGCCTCGTAGCTCAGGATAATGCGGTGGCGGAGCACTTCCATGGCGACGGCCTTCACGTCTTCTGGCGTCACGTAGGCGCGGCCCTGGATAAACGCATGGGCCTTCGAAGCCTGGGCAAGGCCGATGGATGCACGGGGCGAGGCGCCCACTTCCACAAAGCCCACCAGGTCGCTACGCTTGATGCTGCCCGGATCGCGGGTCGCAAGCACCAGGTTCACGATGTATTCGCGCACGCGTTCGTCCACGTACACCTGCTTCACCAGCTGGCGGGCGGCCAGAATATCTTCCTTCGTGGCGACGGCCTGCGGCTGACGGAGCCCCGCACCGGCGACAGCGTCGAGAATCTTCATTTCGTCAGCCTTGTTCGGGTAGCTGACCTTCACCTTCAACAGGAAACGGTCCACCTGGGCTTCGGGCAGCGGATACGTACCTTCCTGCTCGATGGGGTTCTGCGTGGCAAGCACCAGGAACGGCTCGTCCAGCTTGAACGTCTCGTCGCCGATGGTGATGTGGCGTTCCTGCATAGCTTCGAGCAAAGCGCTCTGCACCTTCGACGGCGCACGGTTGATTTCATCGGCCAGCACCAGGTTCGTAAACAGCGGGCCCTTGCGGGTCTCGAACTTCGCTTCCTTCGCGTTGTAAATCGTGGTACCCAGCAAGTCGGCCGGCAAAAGGTCAGGCGTGAACTGGATGCGCTTGAAATCCAGCGACACGGCATCGGCAAAAGCCTTCACCGCAGTCGTCTTGGCAAGGCCCGGCAAGCCTTCCAGCAGCACGTGACCGTCGGCCAAGATACCCGTCAAAATGCTTTCCACCAGAGCCTTCTGGCCAATCACCGTCCCTTCCACTTCACGCAGCAAATTCATGCAAAAAGCACTCTGCTGGCGCACCTTTTCCGAAAGTTCCTGAATATCCATTTAGTTAACCTCTTCTGTTTTCGCGAATTAAGATACAAAATTCCACGAAAAAAGGCAAATTAGTTATGAGTTTTGAGTCATGAGTTATGAGTATGGACGCTAGCAAGACGAGTGATTTATAAAAGGGGGAAGAATCCCCCTGGTTCGCACTCCGTTGCTCTCCACCCCCACGCCTAAGGGCTCCGCCCCTAAAACCCTGTTTTCATTCAACGGGATAATGGAAACTCCACCGAGTCAAAACCTCGTGAACCCCTTTGGTATAAAGAGGCACTTCTTTCCCATCCACTACAAAAACCTTTACATTTTCGACTTTGTCACCATCCGTTTCATAAGTGACGGACATCGACAGAAAGGGAGCACCGCTTTTATACAAGACAATTTCATTGGCTCTTGTCGAAACAGCAAAAGAAATATTAACCCATCGCTTTTTGGTACAAGATTTGCATGTCCTAAGGGTAAACTCATAAGGAACCATTCTAATTCCTATAGAGTCATTTCTATAAATTCCAACCTGAAAACTTTCATATGAAACATCATTGGGAACATCCACCGAAAGAGAAACTTCGTCTTCGTATCCCGAATATTCTTTTTGAAAATCTTCGCCAAGATTTATAATCCAGGTATATTGTTTCGAAGAATCCTCCACCACCGAGATTTCTTTTTCATTGTCGTTCTTATCAAATATAAACGCACGATATCCCCTGCGAGAATCATTGCAGATGATTTTCATTTTTTGATACGGTTTTCCTTTTTTATACCAGACAAGAATATCGTCATCGAAATCATGCGAGCATTTTTCTTTAGTTCCTCGCCAAAAGTCTATCTGACGATTCCGTCCATCCTGATATATTGGTATTGGGACAGCGCCAGCAACCGCAAATTGTCCAGAACAATGTGGACATCTAGGATTCCAACCAACAATAGACTCGTCCTTAAAATCTTCTGTTGAGAGATTATCCTTCACTATGATATGGTGCGGAGTAACACTGCACCCCGCAAGCAGCAGGGCACACACCATCAACACAATCCATAAAATTCCGCGAGCCATTATCTATAAAATAGAATATCTAGGCAAAAACCGAATTCATTCCATCCAACAATTCGTGGACTTCATCAAATAAAACGAACCATTTTCCCAGCACCGGGAAAATGGTTCACTCTATCAAAGCACTAATTTTGCCCATTCGGGAATATCGTCTGAATACTGCTTTATGAGCTTGCCCTCCGCTTTACGGAATAGCAACCTAGCATCAACTCCATCAACGGAGTTATCATAGATATAAAGTCTATCGACAAGTTCCGAAATGCACTTACAGTTGAAGATTGATTTCTGATATCGAGAAATAATTTTTGTGATAGGAACGTCGTGCCCGCCCTGCATCACACGTTTGGCAATTCTTGCCGCGTTAATAGAAGGATGGTTCGTTGCAACAAAGAAAACACGAATAAAGTAACCCAAATCTTTAGCGCGTTTGATAAATTCAACTTTTCCATCCGACGAAAGGACACTTTCAAAAACAAGACTCTTTTGCTGTTTAAGACAGTCCTCACGAAGCGCTTCACAATACTTTACAGCTTTAAGGACTGCATCCGGAGAATTCCAATCACCAAACCGTTCCTGTGCTACAACATCAGGATTAATATAGACAGCATCTTCCATCCATTCATGACGAAGAATTTTTGAAGTAATGGTTGTCTTACCCGAACCATTCGGTCCAGCAATAACAATTAGTACAGGTCGATGTTCTGTCGGTGACATAATTATCGAATGGTTGCTATAGCACGTTTGATTTCATCAAAATAACGGGCTGTTGCCTCTGCATCAGCCTTACGGGCATCGTCAAAAGCCTCCTTCATCAACTGCGCAAGGAGTTCATCCGAGGGCTCTTCGGTGCTCGTCAACTTATACGTATCTAAAGTCATCGGTTCAGGCATAAAACACTCCTCTCCATAATATATACAAATAAAACCTCAAAGGCAAGTCCTTTGTAACCCGCAAAACACTAAAACACACATAAATTTGGCAAGCGACGATTGCCAAATCGGGCAAGCAGTGCTTGCCCAATCTTAAAAAATCAAAAGTCAAAGTGTTTTGCGTTTTTTAATTCTCGAACTTTCATTTTCTGCTGATCCGCGGCCCTTCTCAATTCCTGAAGCTGCCGTTTCTCTTCTTCAATTTCTTCTTCGGTAACAGACCCCTGACTCTCCTTTGTTCGAATAAGCCACTTCACTTTTTCCTTTCGCACATTCAATTCCGAACGCAACACCTCGTACCGATTCAATGCACTTTTCAATTCCAGACGACGTTGTTTTTCTTCTGGAGTTTTTTCCTTCAAACCAAACAAGTAATTCAACGTAAAATAAAAACGATTGTTGGATTTCCCTATTTCCCGCCCATAACGGTATTCTAGCGAAGCACCCCAGAAGGAAACATAAGCACCGACACCATATTCCCCAAAAGCATCAGCAGACCAAAAACTAAGACCACCCAAATTTTCATCGACCTTATAGACGTTACGCGAAATATGTTCACTGGCACCTATTCTAAACTTTTCAGTTATCGGCAGTTCCTCTATTAGCATTACACCCCCATAAAACGAGCCTCCGCGTCCATAGCGTTCTTCCACTGCTCCCATCCCAGTCCAAGCCCATCCTTGCAATCCGACATACTGACTAAGAAAACCTGCATGCAAATTGGGAGTAAAATTTTCAAGCGATAAACCGAACACACCATAATGGATGCGATAAAAAAATGCAAGATCTAAATTCCTTGCTTCTTCAACACAAAAATAATCATTATGATCATAATTATTGCATTTTCCATCATAAAGATCACCTGTTCGCAGTGTTCCTCCAGAACCAAAGCCAAAACTTTTATTTTTCATATTCATGAACTGTGCAGCAGAAGGCGGATGACTCGAGCACCCCGCCAAGAGCAGGGCGCACACCGCCAAGACAATCCATAAAATTCCGCGAAACATTTTCTACAAAATAGAATATCTAGGCAGAACCCGGATTCATTCCATCAGCCTATTCGCGGGCTTCGTCAAATAAAATAGACCACTTTGCTTCTAGGAAGGTGATGCCGGGACAAGCCCGGCATGACAAAATGCCGGTTATTTCTTCTTGGCTTTCGCGGGGGCAGGCAGTTCCGGCAACATGGCTTCGAGCAAGCGAACCAGCAAAGCGCCGTCTTCAATCTGCTCGCTCGTCACGCGGAGCATGGGCTTTGCACCATCGTAGGGCAATTGCTTCTTTGCGCCGGGGAGCATTTCCACGGCCGCGGGCACGGGCTTCACCAGCAGGCGGTCATCGTAAATCCCGCCGAAGATTTTCCCGTCGGCATAGAGGATGTATTCGCCCATCATCTTGCGGGTGGTCACGCGGAAACCACCTTCAACCAGTTTTCCGTTGAACTGTTCCAAAACGTGGTCACGGAATTTTTCAGAACTCGGCATTATTCCCTTATGAGTATTGGCACAATACCCCTAGATTTCACCCATACATTTCATGGCAAGACCCATGATAATCATCTGGAAGGCTTCGCTGTTTTTTACGGAAGCGGCCACAAGGGCCCTGAGGGTATATTCTTTTTTAAGTGTTTTCAAAAAGCACTGCCCCACCGACTTGGGCACGCCATTTTCGTTCAAAAGTTTCAGAAGGTTCTTCTCCACATCGGGAGAATACCCCTCGGGCGTGCACTCGATAATGTAATCTGCGCCCCACGCATTGGAAGCTCCAGGCGCGCCCTCTTCCTTGACCATCTTCGCAAAGCGATCGAAATCCCCCACCACACGGTCGTAGGCGCAGCCGCACACGCTGTTGGCCATCTTTTCGCCAAAAACCGCCTTCGCTTCGGGAGCGCACCCCTTGACAAAATCCTTCTTGGGCAAGTCCTTCTTTATGGCATTAAAAAGCAGCTTCATGTCGTCATCTGAAATTTCCCCGGAGCCCTCGGCCAAGGCATCGCCCACATCGTCGCTAGCCAAGACGCAACTCATTGCAGCGCCCATCATAAAGGAAATGAATTCCGGGTCCTCATTTCCTTCCTGCATATCGGCATTGTGGGCCAGATAGACCTTCTCGCTGTATTTTCCCTGCAATTGGTCCAGCACACAGAGGCACTCCTTCTCGTTTGCCTCTCGGGTACAATCCTGCATAAAGGCCTTGCGGGTAGGCCCGGAATACTCCCCTGCGTAAGCCACAGCAGAGGCCAAGAAAAATCCCAAGAACAGCCACAAGGATGACTTAGTAGTAATTATCATTTTCCGAAACATAGCCACCAACCTTAATCATATCTATGTAATAAAAATCAGAAGGCACGGCACCGTCGGTATACGGAACTGATTCAAAAATTTTAGCCAGGGCCAAGGTGTCGTAGGGCACACTGTTATCGAATATAAAATTACTATAATCCAATTGCTCCCGGATTTGCCTTTCCTCGTCTAGAACGAAAGTCTCTGCCCAAAATGTGGCTAGAACCTGAACAGAATCCTTCTCCGTAGACGATGTAGGATCGTCATAAATGTCAGCGACGGGAATTAAAATGAAGTCAAGGCCAGCGTCATTTTCTTCGTAGCGACGCACATGGCGATATTCGGCCTTACCGTCTTTTACAACCTTTACCCAGATGTTCCTGGATATATTTTTTTCTCCTTTGACCTCCAAAATAAGCCTTCCTCCATGCCAATAAGCTTTGGTGATACGGAATTTTTGAGCCTTCTTGAAGGTTACAGGCTCGGTTTCGTATTTCAGCGAATCTATTTTGGCAGGAACCATCCAACTCTGGTAAGTCAGCGCACAATTCAATGTGGCTGCCGTATCCCCCTGGAGAAAATTTTCAAGCTTTAAGCTATCATGCACCGCCACAAATGCACTGGGATAGTGATAATCATCTTCGGCCAGTTTCTCAAACGTCATATCCAAATCCATAGTATTGGTTGCGGTCTTCAAGAAGCACTTGGAATTCGCGGTGTCGACCCACACCTTATAATTGGGCCAATAGTAAGCCGCATGAACCTTGGCAAAAAAATGTCCCCTGGGGTAAGGCAGGTCGAATCCCTGAGGATCAAACCCTAATTCGGTATAGGCAATCGCGCCAGGCTTTGTGGAGGGAACCAGAACATGGGTTTCACGAATATTTCCGCACAACAGCGAATCCAACTGGATGGTAATGGTATGGGTCTGGTCATAGGCCTTCATAAAGTCCCGGGCCACAAACCCCGTTCCATACGGAGTCGTCTCGACCCCTCCCCCCAAGGGCTTTCCGTCAAACAGAATTTTCGTATTGGAATAATTACATACGGTAGTATCCTTAAAGGGAATTTCGACTAACGCCTGGGCCACATAAGAGGTGATCTCGGTGGTATCAGCCATATCCGTAGTCATACGAGCACTTTGAATATATATCCTGTACCCGTCATTAGGCGTAAAGTCTAGGCGAATGGCTGTCGACCGACCATCGACGATACTGTCCATGATCTGGCGTTCCTCCATTTGTTTTTGGACATTTCGGGAAATTTCCTCATCCGGCGATCCCGAAAAGTCGTCGGAACAGGCGGCAAAAAATAGCGAAACAAGTAAAATGAGCAAAAAAATTGCTTTCAGTTTCATACTAAATCACCCCCCTCTGTCTTTCATAAACATAACAAAAGAAATGGCGACACGGCCTCGTTCATTCTTCTTCCACGCCCATAAGGCGCATGGCCGCTTTCCAGGTTTCCCTGTTCTCGAAACTGTCCCGCTTGCCGCCGCCGTAGCGGGCGTGGGCGAATTCTTCCACAAGGGTTTCCCAGCCTTCTAGCTTGCCTTCTTTTACCAGGTTGTCGAGATTGACCGGGTCGGCGGTCGCCGTCCCGAATTTACGGGCCACATACCCCTTGCAGATACTTTCCAGCTCCAAGAGCCACTCGCGACTATCGGCGGAATTGACGCGCTGTTTCAAGACCAGCATCTGATTACGCAAGGCCTCGTCGGCCGCATTCCTTGCGGCAACGGCCTCACGTGCAGCGGCGCGACGCTTGACACGCCAGAGTCCGGCCAGCAGAACGCAAAGGGCAACAATCCCACCTACCGCAAACGGTAGCGGATTGAAAGGCTCGTCTACGCGCACGTCCACGCTTTCACTCCGCAAGTCAAGGGGCTGGCCCACTTGCGTCGGGATTTCGAACTTAAGGGCGGGAATGTGCAGATTGCCCGTATCCTGTGCCACAATCTTGTATGTAAAGGTAATGGAGGCGATTTCCTTGCCATCCTTTACGGACCGTGCCGACTCCTGGGACACCCCCAGCTGGGTTAAACCCTTCGCGTTGGCAGAACCCGTTGGCACTACCAGGAGAGCGCTTCCCTGCACGCTCCAGGAGACCGTCACCGGAAACTCAAAAGTA
The DNA here is from genome assembly GCA_017503015.1 of Fibrobacter sp. Lineage (NCBI taxonomy): Bacteria > Pseudomonadati > Fibrobacterota > Fibrobacteria > Fibrobacterales > Fibrobacteraceae > Fibrobacter > Fibrobacter sp. Next base: position 37,888 of record JAFVTX010000001.1, read on the forward strand.
TCACCTACAGTAATGGCGGGCAGGCCACCTTCGGGCCCCGCCTTTATAGAAATTCCCAGCTGTTCCGGCGTGGGCATTTCCGGCGCAGCGGTAGAATCCAACACCGCAACGGAACTGTCCGTCACGACGGCATCCACACCGCCAGCGTCCATATTCAAAGAATCGTTTTCCATACAGAAAGAATATACAAAAAGAAAAAGGCCCGCCCGTCTGGGCGAGCCTCCATGGAGGTAATGAATCGTGACCTGACTCTGGGAAAGGGGTCCAGGGGGCAAAGCCCCCTGCGTCATGGAGCGGCTATTATTTGTTAATCGTGACCTGACTCTGGGAAAGGGGTCCAGGGGGCAAAGCCCCTTGCGTCGCATGGCAGCGATTTACTTATTAATCGCTGCCAAGAACGCGTCTTTCTTTTCTTGCAGGAATTCCTTGCTGTTGTACTTGCGGATACGGCGAAGCGCCTGGTCGCGCAACTGACGGACACGTTCGTGGGAAATGTTCATGGACTCGCCCACTTCGCGAAGCGTCTGGGGAGCTTCCTGGTTGATACCGAAAATGCCGGTAATGACCTTCGCTTCGCGCTCCGGGAGCTGTTCCATCAGGTCGCGGGCAAGGCTTTCTACACTCTGGATTTCGGAATCGGCCTCGGGATTGGACGCTCCATTGTCGGGGAGCACTTCGGCGTATGTGGCCTTGGAGTCCGCCTTCAGGGGGCTATCGAAGGACACGCCGCGCTGACCGATTTGGATAAGTTCGCGAATCTCTTCGTTAATCTCTTTACCGCGGCTCTGTTCGTGCAGGGCCTTGCGCACGCGCAGGTGCTGGTTTGCCGGCAAGCGGATCAGGTTACCCTGCTCGTTGATGGCGCGGGTAATGTAGGCCTTGATCCACCACACGCCATAACTGATGAACTTGAGGCCGCGGGTGTGTTCAAAGGACTCGATGGCACGCACCAGGCCCATTGCACCCTCGCTCACCAGGTCCGGCAGCGGAATCGGGCAGCCACGGTACTGGATGGCCACTTTCAAAACGAAACGCATATTGGCAGAAATCAGTCTCTTTCTAGCAATCTTGTCGCCTTCCTTCGCCTTCTGGAAAAGAATCTGTTCTTCTTCGCGGGAGAGGGGGGCTGTGCGTCTAATGTCTTCGAGGTATCTTTTTAGGGTTGTATCTGTTGAATCAATATGCATTTCTTTAACCTTGTCTCTCTAAATATCGCTTTTTTTTGAGCAACTTGTATGCCAAAAGAACAAAATTTTACAACTTGGCAAAAAAACGCCCCTTATCGTCCTTAAACCTTGGTCAAAGATACAAATTTTTGTCACAAATTTCAAACATTGTCATCTTTTTATTACAAAATTAAGTAAAAATGACGGAATTCGCCCCAAAGTTTCGTAATTCGTTGATACTCCACAAGATACAATTTCGTATATTTTGCCGGTTATGACAGTAAAAGAACCAGACCAGTCCGTATGGAACCGTTTTTGGAAACAGAAAAACGACATGGACAAGGTGTATCCTTCGTCTCCGTCGGTGCTGAATACCATCAAGAAGAATTTCAAACTCGAAGGACTCAAGGTGCTGGAAGTTGGTGCCGGCACCGGACGTGACAGTGCCGAGCTTGCCCGCCTGGGCGCCGACGTGTACGTGCTGGATTTTGCCGAGAACAGCTTGAAGATTGTAGATGGCCTGCGGGCAAAAGACAATCTGTACGACAACTTGAAACTTATCCGTGGCGACGCCTTCAAGGCGCCTTTCCCCGACAACACCTTCGACCTGGTTTTCCATCAAGGGCTAGCGGAACATTTCAAGGATTCTCTCCCGCTCATCAAGGAAAACTTCCGCATCTTAAAGCACGGCGGGCACTGCCTCTGCGACGTACCGCAAACAGTGCACCCCTACACCATCATCAAGCATATCTTGATTGCCATGGACAAGTGGTTCGCCGGTTGGGAAAAGCAGTTCACCATGCCCCAGCTGAAAAAGCTCATGACCGATGCCGGTTTTGAATGCGTCTATGAGTACGGCGACTGGATGCGCCCGAACCTCTATTACCGAATTCTTCGCGAAATCGGTTTCAAGGTAGGCGTGGAGTTGCCCAAGTATCCGCTGCAGGGAACAGCATACCAGAAAGCGAAAGATAAAATTCTGGATTCTCTGGAAACAAACCCGATCATGCACTATACCCAGCTGTGCATAGGAGTCCTGGGCAAAAAGCCCTAGTCCATGAATATCCTTGTGGTCAATTACCGCGACCGGCTGCACCCTGCCGCAGGGGGCGCCGAAAAGCACCTGCACCGTATCTTTTCACAACTGGTAGATGCGGGCCACAAGGTCGTACTTTTTACGACGGCATTTGCTGGCTGCAAAAGTCGTGAAACCGTCGATGGAATCGAAGTCGTCCGCAAAGGTGGCGACATGCTGTTCCAGCTTACCGTCGCCATGAACATCCGTAAGCTGGACCGGGAATTCAATTTTGACGTGGTGGTAGAAGACTTGAACAAGCTTCCGCTATATACGCCGTTCTGGATTAAAAAGCCGGTGGTGGTGCAGATGCACCATCTGTGGCGCAGCTCCATTTTCCACGAGGCGTTTTTCCCGGTAGCGGCCGTGGTATGGGCCTTTGAACGGACCATCCCCTGGTTCTACCGCAAGCAGCCGTTTATCGTGGTAAGTCCGAGTACCAGGCGCGAGCTCAAGGAAATCGGAATTGACGGCAAGCGCATTTCTGTAATTTACAACGGCTCCGACAGCAAAGGCGCTCCCGATCCATCAACAGAAGTGCCGCCATTAGAAGCCGAGGGTCTGCCCTACTTCTTGTGGCTTTCCCGTGTTCACCGCTACAAGGGAATCTGGACGGCGCTGGAGGCCTTTGAAAAATTTGCGTGGAAGCACCCGGACATCAAGCTTTTGGTGGCCGGAGACGGACCGCTCCTGAAAAAGATCCCCGCCTGGCTAAAACAGCGCAATCTTGAAAATCGCGTGGTGCTTCTGGGATATGTCAGTCCTTCCAAGAAACAGCAGCTGCTTCGTCACGCCGTGGCACTGTTGCAGACGAGCTTCAAGGAGGGCTGGGGTCTTACCGTCGTAGAAGCGGCAAAGCTTGGCACTACCACTATTGCAAGCGATGTGCCGGGACTTCGCGACAGCGTCAAGAACGGCGAAACCGGTCTTTTGTTCCCCATGGGAGATGCCCACACCTGCACCATGGAAATGGAACGCCTTTATGGCGACGACGAACTGCGCTCCAGGCTTTCGCAAGAGGCACGTGTCTATGCCGACGAATTCCGCTGGGATACCGCTGCCGACCTGACGTTCAACCTGCTGCAAGATACCGTCATCCGTCATCGGGTGGCCGAAGGGGGACCCGATGAATAGCCGTCTGAAGTCTTCCCTGATTTTTTTGCTGAAGTTGGTGGTGACCATCGTCCCTGCATATTTTGTCTGCAGGAACATCGTGATGGACCCGGAGTGGAGCGTAGATGACCTTTACCAGCTTTTCGATGCCAAGAGCCTCTGGCCCTTGCTTGCGGCCATCCTTTGCCTTGCGGCGTCCAACTTTACGGCATGCCTCCAGTGGAAACTCCTGCTAGAAAAGCAGAACGTGAATCTCAAGTACGGCCACTTGCTGAAGCTTTACTACGTGGGTCTCTTCTTCAACAACTTTATGCCCGGAAACGTAGGCGGCGACGCCAAGAAAATTTACGATATCCGCATGCAGGGCGGTCAAGACACCGTAGGCGCCGGACTCACCGCCACTTTCTTCGACAGGCTTTTCGGACTTTTCTTCATTACCCTATTCGCCCTGGCGGTTGGTCTCCTGTTCTTTATGCACGACGAGGCCCAGCGGGCATTCATGTGGCCGTCGCTCTGGATCTTTTTGGGATTCTGCGCCCTGTTCGCCTCCCTGTTCAGCCGTAGGCTGGGCAGGCTCCTGTGCAAAATCCTGGAAAAGATTTTCCCCGCCAAAATCAATAGCCGGCTAATCCACATGTTCGAGCGATTCCAGCAGTTCCGCTCGACAAAACTGTGGGCCCGCATCAGTGGACTTTCGGCAGTGACACAGGCCCTCCGCATACTGGTGCACTTCTTCTGCGGTATCGCCGTCGGCGTGGAACTTTCTATCTCCTGGTATTTCTACTACATCCCGCTGGTCGCTATCGTAAGCGCCCTGCCTATTTCTATCGGCGGGTTTGGCCCTAGGGAACTGCTCGCCCAGTCCCTGTTTGCCCGCGCCGGAGTGCCCGGTCTCGAATCGGTGGTAATCCAGCTGCTGGCTTATTTTGTAAGTTTGTTGTTGAGTCTGTTCGGAGGCTTCGCCTTTTTGCTGGGCGGTCACCCGAATGTTTCGGACAAGGAAACCACCTAGTCCCTTTCCCATATCCCGCAGGCGCAAATTTCGGGGCGCCGCATTCCACACGGTAACCTATGGATGCCGAAAGCATCTTGAAAGGTCTGAACGGCGACCAGCGTATGGCCGTCTTGCACGACCATAAACAAAACGGAGCTCTCCTGATTCTTGCAGGAGCGGGCTCGGGCAAAACTTCTGTACTGACCAAGCGGATCCAGTACCGCATCATGAGCGGGGTACAGCCCGAAAAGATTCTGGCCCTTACCTTCACCGCCAAGGCCGCCGCCGAAATGCGGGAGCGGGTAGAAGCACTTTTCCCGAAGGCAGGGGTACGGCTCTGCACCTTCCATTCCCTCGCGCTGTTCATGCTCAAGCAGAAAATCGGAGAGCGATTTGCCTACGAGATTCTCGGGTTCAACAAGATTCCCACTCCCAAGGAAACGGACCAGCGGGAATTCTTGCGGGAACTGGCAAGGCGGAAGATTCCTGCCGCCAAGTTGAACCGGGAGGAACTTTTTTCGGAAGACTTGCCGGGCGCCATCAAGAAAAAAATTTCACCCCTGCAGAAAAACGTTATTTTGTCTGGAAACGTGGTTTTCGAAGACCTGATTTACCTCGCCATCAGGCTGCTTGAAACCTGCGAAAAGGCAAGAGAATACTTTCAGTCCCTGTGGGCCGAAATCCTGGTAGATGAATACCAGGACATCAACCCTTCCCAGTACAGGCTGGTCAAGAACATTCTCGGAAACCGCAAGGACCTGTTCGTGGTAGGCGACGACGACCAGGCCATCTACGGCTTCCGCGGAGCGGACATCGGGAACATCCGGCGTTTCCAGGCGGACTTCAAGGACAGTACCCTCATCCGTCTGGAATGGAACTACCGCTCCGTACCGAACGTGCTGCATTTGGCCAACGATATTTTTGTGAACAAGCCCGTAACATTACGGAAGGTTCTCCGGGCAGGGAACCCCAAGGGCTCCGGTGGCAACAGGATTTTCACCGAAAACCGCAAGCCCGAAGTCTGGGTATCGGACAACCCCATCGAAGAAATCGAAAAGATAAAGACCGCCATTCATTCCCTGCGCGAAAACTACGGACTCCAATGGAAAAACTTCGCCATTCTGGTGCGGTACAACCGGCTTCGGCAATACTTCGAAGAGGCCCTGCGGGAATGCGAGCTGCCCATCGCCGGCGACCCCATGGCAGGCGACGAAGTGCTAGAAGACGGCATCCATATCGAGACGGTGCACGCCTCCAAGGGCCTCCAGTACGCCGTAGTCTTTTACGCGGGACTTGCCGAAGGATTCACGCCGGGCAAGTGCGAAGGTAACCGAAAACAGCGCAAGGCACAGATGGACGAAGAAAGGCGGCTGTATTACGTTGGGGTGACCCGTGCCGAGTCTTACCTGGTTTTGCTATATTGCAAGCAGAGGTATTGGAAAGGGAAACTGCTAAAACTGAAACCATCCAGGTTCCTGCCCCGCTACCCCAAGCAACCCCGATGGACTATGCCTGTTATCTTGTTTAGAATATACGTGGTAATTGTAGTGCTTGGCTATATGCTTGCGCATATTCTCGCGCTGCCCTTTATCTTGGTTGCCTACGGAAAAAATTTCAACACCTGGCTCGAAGGAAAAATCCAGAAGTTCTCCCGATTCTGCATGAACGTGCTGCGGGTTGACCTGGAAATAAAAGACCAGGCGATACTTTCCAAGGTGGACTGGAGCCGCCCCGTGTTTGTCATGGGAAACCACAATTCCTACGCCGACATTCCCGTGATGTTTCTTTCCATCGAACGCATTGTAGGGTTCATCGCCAAGGCTTCGCTCAGGTTCATCCCATTCCTCAATTTCTGGATGCACAAGATCGGCTGCATTTTTATCAACCGCAAAAAAGGTGGCGGCGGAGCGCTGATTCGCGAAGCCATGGCCTCTGGTCGGGCACCACGGCTCTGTCTGTTCCCCGAAGGCACTCGCGGAAAAAGTGAAGCACTCTCGCCCTTTAAGAGCGGCGGTTTCAGGCTTGCGCTAGAGGCACATGCTATCGTGCTCCCTGTGGTTATCCGCGGAACATCTGCCGTGTGGGAACGCCGCAAGAATACCGGGCGCTGCAAGGTGAGCGTACAGATTCTAGAACCCATCGATGCAGGCGAAATCGAAAAACGCCAGGGTGACAACGACCCGAGAAAGGAACTGATGCCCCTGGTCCGTTCCCGCATGGAGGCCGCCCTGTGATAGGCGTCTTCGATTCCGGATTTGGCGGGCTCACGATTTTGCAGGACTTGCGCAAGGCCCTGCCCGAATACGACTTCTTGTACCTGGGCGACAACGCCCGGGCGCCTTACGGGAGCAGGAGTTTCGAGACCATCTTCCGCTACACCCTCCAGTGCGTGCGGGAACTTTTCAACAGGGGCTGCCCCCTGGTGATTCTCGCCTGCAATACGGCATCGGCCCGGGCGCTCCGGAGCATCCAACAGCAGGTGTTGCCCGTAGAGTTTCCGGACAAGCGGGTGCTGGGTATCATCAGGCCCACTACCGAAGAAATCGGCAAGTTCAGCCGCACAGGACACATCGGCATCTTCGCTACCGCAGGTACGGTCTCGTCCAACAGCTACCAGATAGAAATCAGCCATTTCTTTCCGGAACTGAAGGTCACCCAGCACGCCTGCCCCATGTGGGTTCCCCTGGTAGAAAACGGCGAGATGAATACGGAAGGCTCCCGCTTTTTCGTCAAGAAAGAAGTGGACACCCTGCTGAAAAAAGACCCCGAAATAGACACCGTCCTTTTGGCCTGTACCCATTATCCCCTGCTGGAAAAGGAAATCCGGGAGGCACTCCCAGCAGGAGTGCGCCTGGTCATCCAGGGCCAGATTGTGGCGGACAAGACCGTCGACTACCTGAACCGCCACTCCGAGATGGATGCCCGGCTTTCGCGGTCCGGCAAGACCCGCTTTTTGACTACGGACACCGCCAAATTCTTCGAAAAAGGGGCTAATCTGTTCGGAATGAAGGATATTTCGGCAGAAGCCCTCACCCTCTAGCACTGATTTTTGTATTTTGGCAACGTAAATAACGAACCTTTTTAGGTCCGCTGGTTTTTTTATTATGTATCACTTTTTTAGGGGTTGAATAATGCCTAAGACACAAATCAATCTTGAAGGTTGGCAAGACTACCGTGGCAACGCCGCCGGCAGCCTGCTCTATGTGGAGACCAGTCACCAGTCCGAAATGCCCGTCCGCGACCAGCTGAACGAAAACGGCAAGGGTTTCTTCTATGAACCCAACTACGAGACCAGCACCTACGGTCTCATGAGCTGCTGCAACGTGAAAAACATCAACGCCATCGTCCGTGCCAAGAGCCGCTACATTCTGTTCGGCACCCGCTACGAAGGCCTCAGCGATTCCGAAATGCGCAACAAGTACCTGATCATGGGTTATATGCGCATCGACAAGATCAAGGATGTTCGCACCCGCCATATCCAGCGCTACATGGCCAACCCCGAAATGCAGGAACCGGAATGCATGCAGATGGAACACAACTGGGCTGTCTATGGCCCCATGCGTTTCGTGTCTATGGACGATTCCTTCGTGGTCACCGACGAAATCCTCAAGGAATGGGGCTACAAGGGTCACGCCAGCCGCCAACTCAAAGCCGTGTTCAACAAGGAACACCTGGATAAGATTCTTGCCCACCTGGATTCCAAGCCCGACATGATCGACGAATACATCGCCACGGTGGACGAATTCAAGGAAGCCCTGGAAGAAGGGTAATCAAGCTTTTCTTTTGGAAAATCAAGGCCCGCGAAAGCGGGTCTTTTTTTGACCGCTCGGGCTAGATTTTGGAGAACAAGTTCAGGGCTGGCCCTCGCTCTCGCCTTCGGCGACTCGTTAATACGAGTCACCTACGGCTCACATTTGACCGTTCGGGCTAGATTTTAGAGAACTAGTTCAGGGCTGACCCTCGTTTCGCTTTACGCCAAGGAGTATTTCTGGCTGCGGCCGCCCTTCTCGTCGGATTTCAAGATGCCCTTGGCGATGAGTTTCTGGATAGTGCGGAGGGCCGTGTCGTGGCTCTGGTCGATAATTGCCGCCAGTTCCTTGGCGGTAAAACTTGCAGGAAGCGTTCCTGCAAATAGGGCGGTAAACAACTTCTGGTCCTTTTCGTCAAAAGCCTCTCCGGCATGGCGGTTGTAAAAGGCCGTCTTGCGCTGTTCCTTGAGAATGCGCTCCCGAGTGCTCGACATGGCAGCCTGCAATGTTTCGATAAACCAGAGAATCCATTCCGTCAAGTCGCCGTTACCGCGCTGGGTCGCGTTGAGAATCTTAAAATAATCTTCACGGCGCTCCAGAAAAGCCTGGTTCAGGGAGAACTGGCAACGGGTGGTCTGCTCGCTGCGGGCAAGGGCCACGATGGTGAGGAGCCTTGCCAAGCGGCCGTTGGCATCGGCAAAAGGCCTGAGGGTCGCAAACCAGAAATGGGCCACCGCCGCCTTGATGACGCCGTCCATGCTGGAACTTTCCATCCACTGGATGTAGCGCTCCACCTCTTGCTCCAGCCGTTCCGGATTCGGCCCTTCGAAATCCAGCTGGAGCTCACCCTGGCGGTATTGGACCGCACTGGGTACAGCGCGAAAACTGGCCACCTTGTTCTGCCCCATAGCGGCATGCCATGCAAACAGGCGTTCCTGAGTCAACGGATTGAACGCCTTGGTAATGGCGGCGAGATATATGCGTACCGCAGGGTCTGCCGACTGGGCGGAGCCCTCCTGCACAAGAGCCACCTGCTGCTCCACAAAGGCCTTGTCCAGACGGATCCCATCAATGGCAGAATTGGAGCGAATATCCTGAATCAACAGCTCCTGCTCCAAATCCTGGAACCCGCAAGTCTCCATAGCGCCAATAAGCTTGCCCTCTTGCAAGCGGGTTTCGCCAAGAGCGTTCAGGACCTTCCGGGAATCGAACCGAAAATGAGTCCAATCGGGTATTGATGGATATAGAGCATACCTATCCGTAATATACTTTATTATTTTGAGTCTAAGGAGTGATTGTGAGAATTTTTTCGACAACAATGCTTATGCTGCTGATGGCAAGCTACTGCCTGGCTGTCCCGGCAGACGAGGGAACATTCCCCCTGAAACAACCCGACGGCAGCGTGCTGGAAGCCCGCTTTGTTGGCGACGAAAAATTCCATGTGTTGCAGACCGAAGACGGTTACTTTTTGAAAGAAGACCTTCTCGGGTATTACACCTACATCAACAACGAAGGCGAACCTTCTGGAATATACGCCCGCAACTCGAATGAACGCAGCGATTCCGATGTAGAATTTTTGGCAAGTCTTGACCAATCCCGCATCTACGGCTTGCTGCTCAAAAAAAATCCCCCTATGGAACCTATGGACTACCGGGTGCCGGATTTCGCCTATCGCGAAGTGATGCGCATGCCCAGCTATAATCCCAAAGTTACGCAAGGCGACGTTCGCGGCATAGTAATCCTCGTACAATTTCAAGATGTCAAGTTCAAGAGTGCCGACCCCAAGTCCCAATTTACGGACTACATGAACAAGGAAGGGTACAACGAATATTACAACCTCGGAAGTATTCGCGATTATTTCGTCAAGAATTCCATGGGTCTTTTCCGCCCCACCTTCGACGTCTATGGGCCCGTGACCATTTCTCGGAATAGAAACGACTACGGAACGACATCCAGCGGTAACGACGGCAGAAACTACGAGGGGGCACGCTCCGCACTAATAGAGGCGCTAGATTCCTTGAAAAAAAAGGAGAGCATTGACTATTCCAAATACGACAACGATGGCGATGGAGAAATCGATTTTACCTATATGTTCTATGCAGGAGTGGGCGCCAACAATTCCGGCGTAGTGGGCGCTATCTGGCCCCACGCCTGGTACATCGGCAATTCTGTGAACAAACGATCTGGAAAGAATATGGGGAACGACATTTACGCCAACCGCTACGCCTGTTCCAACGAAATTGACGGATACGCCTACAAAAAGGACAATTCCACGGATATCCTGGGCGGGATAGGAACTTTCGCTCACGAGTTCAGCCATGTTCTCGGGTTGCCTGACATGTACGATTTAAAGGGAAACAATCCTCGCAAGACGCCTAAAAAGTGGGACGTGATGGACAACGGCAATTACAACTGCCCTTACAATTCATACGGAACACAAAACTGCGCACCGCCTTTTTATTCTGCCTTCGAGCGGATGTCCCTGGGGTGGATGAACCCTACGGAACTCTATGCCGTAGGCCAAGTAAAGCTTGATAAAATCGACGGTAACAACGCCTATAGCATTACTAACCCGAATAACCCCGATGAAATGTTCCTGCTAGAATACAGGACGCAAAAAGACTGGGACGTAGGGCAACCCAATTCGGGAATGTTGATATGGCATATTGACTATGTGGCATCTGTCTGGAAAGAAAAAACGGTCAACAACAACGGCGATCACATGCACGTGGATATCGAAGAAGCCGTTCCCGAAACGGACAAGTACGCAAGAGCCAGCGACGCTTTCCCCGGATCAGGAAAAGTGACGGACTTTGACCAATTTATATTCTGGAGCGGTTCAGATATGGAAATCTCCCTGTCGGAAATCACCGAAGCTACCGACAAGGAGTACATTACCTTCGTCGTGAATATGTCCGTCTCGTCTTCCGAAACGGTGTCGTCCAGCTCCGTCGAAGAAATATCGTCCAGCTCCGAGATGGAATCCTCGTCTTCGACGGTAGCAAGCTCTTCAAGCGCTCCTCGCTCAAGCTCGAGCATGTCTAGCTCCAGCGCAGCTCCAACCGCTATAGCCTTTAACAACGGGCTGTTGCAAGTCCAGGCTCACGGGCCAAAGACCATCCGGATATTCTCTCCTCACGGAAAACTGTTGTACGAAACCATCGTTTACGAAAAAGGGAACCTATTCGCAGTACCTCGCCAGTTCAAGAACTCGAAAAACATCATCACCATTTCGCAAAACGGGAAAGCCCTGTTTACTGGCGTCCTGGCGACTATCCCTAGATAAACCGTCTAGACAAATTGTCAAGGTTTTTTGTTTTTCTCCTCAAAAAATGATTAGGGCAAGGTGTTATTTTTGAGAAAAAGAGGAGACGTTCGGATGAATTGCAGATTAAACTTTTTCGCCTTATCAGTTTGCGCTTTCGCGGCACAGTCTTTTGCCGCTGACTGGTATGCGAAAGATAATTTGCAACCTGGTCACGACCCGAGCATGGTACGGTTCGAGGACGGCTACGCCCTCATGAGCACGAATAACAATCTGCAACTGTGGACCTCGGAAGATGCCTACAACTGGCAGAACCACCGCTCCACCGTGAGTGCCATTCCGCAGTGGGCCTTCACCTACGCGCCCAAGACCGAGGGCATCTGGGCTCCGGATATTTTCTACATGAACGGCGAATTTCGCGTTTACTATTGCGTGTCGGAATTCGGCGTGCGCAATTCGGCCATCGGCTATACCGCAACGACCTCAATTGTGCCGGGAACAACGGGCTACGGCTGGAAAGACCACGGCCATGTTTTCCATACCAAAGAAGGAACGGACAAATACAACGCAATTGACGCCGACGTGGTGCGTGACACCGAAGGCAATTACTGGATGGCGTTCGGTTCGTTCGGGCTCGGCATCCAGCTAATCAAGCTTGACGCAACTACGGGCTACCAAGCGAGTGACGACAAGACCGTCTACAACATTGCGCGCCGTACGAGCAGCGCGAGCGGTGGAGCCGAAGAAGGCCCGAGCCTGATTGAGCATAACGGTCAGTACTTCCTGTTTACCGCATGGGACAAGTGCTGCATGCAGGGCCCGGATATCGAGCAGACTACCTACAAGACGGCTTACGGCCGCGCCGACAAGGTGACTGGTCCGTATGTTGACCGCGCCGGTTATACCATGGCGAACGGCGGCGGCACAATTCTGTTGGAGCGTTACGGGCGCTATGTGGGGCCAGGTGGCGGCGAGGCTTTCCAGGACCTGAACCGCGTGCGCTTTGTGCACCATTATTACGATTTGAATGGCGACAAGTACAACCATATTCACATTCGTGACGTCGTGTTTACCGACGATAACTGGGCAGAGATGGGACAGCCCTTTCTCGGCCGTTATTTGAGTGCCGAAGTCGAACACGGCGCGCTGACCCGCGCAGTGTCGAGCGACCTTGTGATTTCTTCGAGCAGTACTGCGTCGAACGGGGAATACCTCGCTTACGTGAATACCGAAGGTTCCAAGATTCTCCTGCCCATGAACATTATGCAGGCGGGAGATTACCTGCTGCGTTACCGCTACGCCAACGGAGGCGATGCGGCCGCGACGCACAAGGTGACGGTGAATGGCAAGTCACAGACGGTAACGCTCCCGCCCACAGGTTCCTGGGGCACATTCCCCGAAAAGTCTGTGATGATGGTGCCCGCGAAACTCAAGCGGGGCGGTAACTTCATCGAACTTGAACCATTGCCTAACGGAAATTTTGCGGAACTGGACCGCATCGACTTCTTGCGCATTATCCGCGATACGATTCCCGCGAACGGCTTTGACAACGGCATCCGCGTGCGTTTGACTGCTGACGACGAGTTCGCCATCAAGGACGGCGGCTACGCGATTTTCGAGAACGTGGTGTTGGATTCCATTACGAGCACGGAAGTGGCTATCGAGGTGAAGAGCCTTACGGGCGGCAAACTCAGCATTCGCGACGGCAAAAAGGACGGGACCGTTCTTTCGGAATGCGAACTGGTGGCAGCCAATGCAAAGTCGGTGGCTAACGGTTGGACAACGGTGTACTGCTCGGACCTCAAAAGCCTCGGTGGCGTGAAGGACTTTTACCTGACGGCGTCCGGCATCTCGGGCGAAGCGATTGTCAAGAACATCGTACTTGCAAGTTCGCCGGGGACGAATGTTTGCAATCAGGAACCGTGCGGCGACCCGATTTCCAGTTCCAGCAAAATTCCAAAGGTTTCGCTCAACAGCCATCACTCCGTTTTATTAGATAATGGCGTCTATACGGTTCACTTCAACAAACCAGGAAACTATGAAGTCTTCGCGATCAATTCAATTGGACAAGTGATGGCTCGCCGTAGTACAAATGGTGTTGCCGACATTCAATTTAATAGACTTCCGAAAGGGAAATATTTTTTTAAGGTAAATACGCAGTAAGGCAGAATCTCTTACGTGTTGAGCAATATTTTTTTTCACTATGCGTGTGACGCATAGTGAAAAACTTATATTCTCACGCTGAGCACGGCGCCTTTGGTGTCGCTGTAGAATAGCGGGGCGATGGTGACCTTGGGCGGGGTCTGCTTTTCGCCGGCTTTTTCCTTGTAGAACACGCTGCCGATGTACCAGCCGATGGAGGCTCCCATCAAAGTTCCTGCGACGGCGTCGGAGAACCAATGGGCCTCCCCTTTTGCGCCGAGCACCATGCTTGTCGCGATGTAGCCCGCATACAGGGCGCAGCCCGCCACGACGAGGGGCTTGTCGCGGTTGTAGCTTGCGATGCTCATGGCCATGGCCGCGTTGGTCATGGAATGCCCCGAGGGCCAGCCGTAAAAGACTCCGCGCCTGAAGAACCCCCACTTGAAATCGCGGGAACGCTCGCCGCTGTTGAGTTCTGCGTCAGGGTGCTCGCGTGCCGAAATCGCCTTGAGAATATTGTTGTAGAGGAACGCCACGGCGGTGGCCTGCACGGCGACGGCACCGGTGTTGTTCAGCGCGCGGTTGTCGCTGATAAAGTACATGTAGCCGGGGACGAGTATCGGGAAGAACGTCCCCATCATCATGCCGGGAGTGAACGCGATGCCGTACGTGAGCTGGTCCTGACGGGCTGCAAAACGCGCCACCATCAAGTCGTTATTTTCCATCGAGAACTTGTACGTAAGCGCTCCACCGAGCATGTGGAACCCGAGCGGCCAGCCGAACGCACTCAGCAACATGTTATGGCCCAAGTGATCGAACGGGGAAAGCTTTTGCGCGGTATCGACAGTCACCGAGGTTGTTACGGAATCTGCTTCGACAGCAGCGGAACCCGTGGCACAAGCAAAAGCCAAAACCACCATCCAACGAAGCGCTATTTTGTCTAGACGAAAAATCAAGATTTGACCTCGTTTATTATTTCGAGAGCGCCTTCACCCAATCGCGGACAACGTTTTCGGAATCCTTGACCTTGCTTCCGCGCACAGAAAGGGCGGCCTTCTTGTCGAATGCAGCACCCTTCGCCTGCATTAACTTTTCGAGCGTAGGTAGGCTCCCGGCACCGTCAGAGGAGCCCTCGTGAGAGAAGAACGCATAGACGTTTTTGCCTTGCAGGTTCGCCTGCTTCAGGAATGTCATCACGGGCATCGGCACGTCGTACCACCAGACCGGAAAGCCGACAAACACCGTCTTGTAACGTTTCATTTCTTCGTCGCTCAAGGAGAGGTTTATCTCGGGATAAATATTTCCGTCCTTTTCCTTTTTGGCGACATCGACTGTTTCGTTGTAGCTAACAGGGTATTCTTCCTTGCGCAAGATGCGGGCGTAATCGGCTCCGACTTCGTCGGCAATCCAGTGCGCCATGCTCCGCAAGTGCCCAGACCAGGTGAAATACACCACCAGCACATCGCCTTTTTTCGAGAAATCCGCATCGGCGTTTTGGTCGGCCCTGTTGCGCTCGGCACAGCCCACCAAGGAGAGCAGGGCCAGCGCAAGCGTTAAGACAAGAGTAAAAATTCTAGCGAGTTTTTTCATGGAATGTTCCTTTTGGGCTATCTTTCTTAAATACAAATTAGATAAAACATCACCGATTCGCAATAGTAAAAATACGGCCGAAATTAACGATTTTACAGTTCGGAAATTTTTATAATTACCGGTTTGCGACGGGAACACCGACTAGAGCACTAGAAGAGAGACGTCACCACCTCGCCGATATCGCCGTCGACGCATAACGAGCGGGGCCCGATGTCGTCGGGAGCGTAGGCCTGTCCGTAGTTGATGCAGGCGTAGGTGGCGTTCGAATTCAGGGCGGTCATTTGCCAGAACGGGTACTTGATGATTCCGGGGGTGTTCATGCCTACGCCCAGTTCCAGGAACAGCACGTTTCCACCGCGCATGGCGTTACATCTGTCGAGAAATTCGCGGTAACGTTTTGCAGCACGGTGCCAGCCGTCGTCTTCTACGAAGGTGGAATCGGAACGCAGGTTCATGGACATGGGGCGGCCGCAAATGGGGCACCTGGGCAACAGTTCCGCAGGGACGGTCATGGCGCCGAACAAGCCCGTCTCTTTTGAAAAGCCCTGGGCGTCGAACATGGCACGAATCTGCTTTTCGTTGTCGTAGGTGCAGGGGTGGCACGGCTTGCTGCATTGGAAAAGCCCGTAATCGCCCTGGGTGTAAAAGAGCCGTTCCTTGTCAAAGCCCGCTTTCTGGAAACAATGGTCCACGTTGGTGGTAAGGACAAAGTAATCCTTACACTGTAGGATTTTCAGGAGGTTTTCGTAGACGGGTTTCGGGGCGGCCATGTAGCGGTTTATCGTGACATAGCGGCTCCAGAAGGCCCACATTTCTTCGGGAGTCCCGTAAGGGAAAAAGCCGCCGGAATACATGTCCGAAAAACCATACTTTACAGAAAAGTCGGCGAAGTACTTGACAAAGCGTTCCCCGGAATAGGTAAATCCCGCCGATGTTGAAAGTCCGGCGCCCGCGCCCACGACGACGGCCTCCGCCCTTGCCAGCGCCTTTTTCAGTCTCGATACTTCGGCAGAAAAATCATCCGTTGATTTTTTCAAAAATCCACGCATAGATAGCCTCGTCCTTTTCGCTGAAAACGTTGAAGACAACCTTCATGGGGTTTTGCGTACGGCGTTTCCATTCCAGCACCGTATCCACCGCGATTTGGGCGGCACGTTCCGGCGGGAAACGGAATACACCTGTAGAAATACAGCAGAAGGCAATAGATTCAACACCGTTCCGGGCCGCAACTTCGAGGCAGTTCCTGTAGCACGATTCCAGCAACTCGCAGTCCCGTTCCGTAAGGCCGTAGCCCACGATTGGCCCCACCGTGTGCAGCACGTATTTGCAGGGCAGGTTGTAGGCCGGCGTGATTTTCGCCTGTCCCGTAGGTTCGGGGTGCCCTTGCCGTTTCATCAGGGCGTCGCAAGCGCTACGGAGACGAACTCCCGCGAAAGTGTGGATGCAGTTGTCGATACAGCTGTGGCAAGGCTGCCAGCAACCCGTCATGCCGCTGTTTGCCGCATTCACGATTGCATCCACCCTGAGGGTGGTGATGTCGCCGTGCCACAGGAACAAGGAATCGCCAAACAAGTCTGGCGCACCCGCACTGAACCGCCTGCCAACACTTTCGATGTCCGCAATGTCCGTTATTCCGCGGTCACGGATGGATTCCTGCAGGTATTCGTCCTGAATCCTGTAGAATTCATCGCTTGCGGGGGCGGCCTCCCGCACGTTCATCAAGGAACGTAGCAGGATTTTCTGTCCTTCGGCGTCCGCGGGGATGGTCGTGCCGCTGTACCTGGGACTTTCCGCCAATAGATACTTTATCAGGAATAGTCTGCGCTCTGCTTGGTTCATGTTTCCTCCCGGACGGTTCAGGGGCGGTCTTGAGTTGTGCGGCGAGACCCTTCAGGGTCGTCTTCTCCAGTTCCATTTCCAGCGCCATCTGCGCCGAATTCAGGGCCGGGTCCAGCAGGCGGTGGATGTTCTTGCCTACGGGGCACAGCGGATTCGGTTCCGGGTGGAAACTGAAGACGATCCGTTCCTCGTCGTTATCGTTGATGGCCTTGTAGACATCCAGGAGCGTTATCTTGTCGGCAGGACGCGCAAGGTGAGAGCCCCCTACGCCAGGAGCCGTCTCTACCAGGCCCGCCTTTTGCAACTGCAAAAGGACCTTGCGGATGATGACCGCATTCACGCCGGTGCTGCCCGATATGAATTCCGAGGTCACCCGTTCCGAACCCTCGAAGAAGTGGATGCAAAGCAAGGTATGGACCGCCGCCGTAAAACGAACGCTGACTTTCATAATCCACAATTTAACAATTGTTGCCCGCGTTCACGCGTGCCTTGGCCTATTTGTAGAACATTCCTGCCGTCATGTCCAGGTAATTTTCGCCGGAGTAGTTCGCGAATTCCTGCTTCATGGCGCTCTTGAATGCCGCCGGGTTCACGTTCTTGAGGGCGATATTCTTCATCACCTTCAGGTACTGGATTTTTGCACGGGCATCTTCCAGATTTTCCACCGTGTAGTGTGACGTGAGAATCAGGGAAATTCCGCGGTCGATGTAATCCGTGAGCTGCGCGATGATGGCATCGGCGTGCTTGCTCCCTGCCACGATGGAATGGACGTCGTGGCCCATCATGTGGGTGTAGACAACGTTGATTTCGGGAAACTCGATATCGAATGCCTCCTGGGTCGCGACAATGCGCATGTCGATGTCCGCCAAATTCAAAGTCTCGCCTTCGATAAAGTCTGTCGTCGCGTAGATGGAACAGTCGAACGCATCGCCAAAAGCCGCCGTGAAATTCTTGACCAGGGCCGCACCTCCCCCGTTATGGTTGTAATCGTCGGCATGGCGGGTGCTGTACACGGGAGCCCCCTTCATGAAAGTCGCGCCCGCGCCATGGTAGGCAATCACCGTGCCCACGAATTCAACCGAAAGGCCCTTGATGTAGGCCTCCAGTTCCTTGATGTTGTCGAAGAAACAGGGGGCTTCGACCATGAACATCTTGCCGCCCTTTTCCAGCAAGAAACATTCGTCGGTTATCAGGTCGTTTGTCTTGTAGGCGTGCAGCTTGACCGCGCCGAAATCGTAGACTTCCACGACGCCCTTGCCAAGTTTTACGGTCTTGAAATTGTTCTTTTCCATTTTGAATCTCCTTGGGCCAAGCCCGTTTTTGTTTGATTTTAATCAGTTGTTCTTTAATTGTTACAACACAAAATATATCCAATTATCGTTGTAATGTCAATAGAACAACTAGAAATTTAAAGTAAAAATTTGGTTACAAAAAAGAACAAGGGGTAGTTAGAGTTTTCGGACGTTTATTCCACCGAGAATGTCGCCTTCACGTTCCCTTTTCCGAGGATTTCTTTGAGGCGTTTCTTGTTCACGTTGTCGATACGGGCGAGGCGCGTGAAGTTCCAGGAGTTCTTGTCGTAGTAGATGGTGATGGAGTTGCCCTGATAAAGGATGATGTCGCCCGCGTCGGTGTCGATTTGCGTGTCGTTGCGCGGAAAACTGCGCGGCAGGTCGGCCACCTTCTCGAAACTGCCGTAGTCGTGCATGTCGAGCGTGAGGTCGCCCTGCGCAAGGAATTCGGCGAAGGCCTTGGCGGAGGAATTTTCTTCGAACGTTGCCGTGAAGGCGGTATCGTTCACATGGATTTTGAGTTTCACGGGAGCCTCCCCCACTTTAGATGTTGAACTGGCCGATGAACTTGCGGGCACTGCGTCGGGCGTTTTACTGGCGGACGATTTCGGCGTCTGGGTTTCGGGTTGCGTCGAATGGCTTGCGGCATCGCTGCAGGCGACCAGAAAGAACAACGCTATAAGTACAATGTTTCGCATACACACAATATAAATAATTGTGCGAGCGATTCAAAATACTTATTTGCTATGACTCACTATGCCTTTTGCGCATAGTGAACCGCTGGCGAGAACCGAAACAAGCGTCAAAACGGCACCCACAACAAGGACAATCAAAACGCTCGTGGCAATGTCCCCCATGCCGACCAGCGGAGAGACGATTCCGCCCATCAAGAAGCCCGATGCCCCGATGGCCGCTGCAGCGGTGCCTGCATTTGCGCGTTCCGCATTCAATGCCAATGCATTTGCGGGGGGTTGACTCATGCCGAACATGAACGTAAGCCCCATGAAGGCAACCTGCACAAGCGGGAGTAAAGCGTGTGTCAAGAGGGCGGCAGCGACGGCAATCGCGAAAACGAGCATCCCCGCGCCCGCGATTTTAAGAGCCCTGCGTTCGCTGCCGACTTTACCCGACAACGCACAACCGAACGCCGTAAACAACGCGTTCAGCGCAAAGCAGAGACTGAAGCCTACAGGCGAAAGTCCATAGATTTTCTGGTAAATGAACGGCGAAGAGGCGATATACCCGAACAAAATAATCATTGGGAATGTGCATACTAGAAAATACAAAACGTAGGTGCGGTTCTTGAACACTTTTGTATACAAGCTAAAGCTTGCCAAGACGGATTTTTTGCTGCGGCGCTTTACCGGGAGCGATTCCTGAAATTTTCCTGACATAAAGAGCAGCAGAGCACCATACAGGAGCAACACCGCGAAAGTCCCTTTCCAGCTCATGAAATTCAGCAAGAAACCACCCAGCACGGGGGCTACAATCGGGGCGACTCCGTTCACCGCGCTCACCATGGCAAGGAACTTGGTGAGCACCGGGCCGCGGTAGGAATCCGCCGAAATGGAACGAGCAATCACGATACCGCCGGATGCCGCCATGCCCTGCAACAAACGAAACACGTTGAAGGTTACGATGTTCGGTGCGACAATGCAGGCGACAGTCCCGCAAACAAAAAGCAACAGACAAACTAGCAACAACTTTTTGCGGCCGTACTTGTCACTCAGTGGGCCTACAAAGAGCTGCCCCACCGAAAGCCCCAGCATGCTCATGGTGAGGCTCAGTTGCGCCATCGAGGGGCTTGCCGCAAAGTAATCGGCAAGGCTCGGAAGGGCCGGTAAGTAAAGGTCTGTCACGAAGGGGCCAAATGCCGAAAGCAAGCCAAGTAACAGCATAAGGAAAGTGAATTTCTGTTTTCCGCTCATAAATTCCTCTTGGCGAAACCGCGCGGAATCGCCATAAAAAAAGCCCGCAAAGCCATACAACTGGACTTATGCGGGACCGCTACACGTTGATTTCGCAAGCGAATTTAGGAAAAAATTTTTCCGTTGGCAAGGATTTTATCTATTTTTTGCTTACGTGACAGGCATCGAAGAACAATTCAACGGCAAGAAACTCCTTGTCAAGAAACTCATTCCTTTCGGGTTCACGAAGGAAGGGTCTAACTATGCGCTCGTCCGCGAAATACTTGGCGGACAGTTCCGTCTTGAAATCAGAGTGGGACGGGGCAAGAAAGTTTCAGTCAAGGTGTTCGATAACGATTCCGGCGAAGAATACCTACTGTTTTCGGTGCTTTCCGTGCAGGGGTCCCTCGTGGGTCGCATCCGCAAAGAAGTTTCTGCCATTACGGATAAATTTATTAGCGAATGCTTCGAAACGCAGATTTTCAAAAGGAAATCAGCGAACGACCTGATTGGCTACGCGGAGCAAAAATACGGAGACAAGCCCGAATATCTGTGGGAACGGTTTCCGCAATTCGCCGCCATCCGCAAGCACGAAAACAAGAAATGGTATTGCCTATTGGGGACTGTCGAAAAATCAAAAGTTGGCCTCAAGGGCGACGAGATTATCGAAGTGGCGAACTTCAAGATAGTCCCGAAGGAATTGCCGGGACTCCTGAAAAAGCCCGGCTACCTCCCCGCATACCACATGAACAAGAAAAGCTGGGTAACGGTCATCCTTGACGGAACGGTGCCGCTAACCGAAATCAAGAAATTGCTGGATAAAAGCTATACGCTGGCGTGAATGACTTATGCTAGCCCAAAAGTTTGTCGGCACCTGTTTTCAGAAAGTCGATAATTCCTGTAATCAAAAAACCGTTTTCATCGGTATGCACGGGCTAAAGTCATCGCTAGTGGCTAAACGACCGAAAATGACGAAAAAACGTCAAATTTTAAGATTTCCGTTTCCCCATCGAAAATTGTAAAAGATGTCTTTAACGCTTTGGACGTAGCCTTTTACATTTCCCGTGCAAAAAACAATACTATGACAGGGTACGTCCAAACTACAAGGAAGAGCCGATTATGGAATACACATTTGAGGAAAAACGCCTTTTTTCCGAAAAAAAAGAATTTTTCTCCACTTTCGTGCGCTTTTTAGACTATTTTATGTTATTTTTAGTAAGAAATAGAGAGTTTAGCTCTTGTTCTCTGGCCGAAATCTGCAAATTTCACAAGAACGGGGACAAGGCGAACGCTCACGCAGGCATGCCGTTTTGCGGTATGCTTCAGATTGTCGTATCAGCCATTCGGCTGATTTTTGGTCGTGTAGACCAAGGGCAACAGCCCATTTGGGGCGTGGGTCGTTTGTGTTTATCGTTCTTGGGCAATGCAGAGCCTCGGCTTGAAAAACGCAACGATCTGCGCCTTTTTTGTGTCCTCACAAAATTTGGCACGGTTCCTTGTGGAACAGGGGCGAACTCTAAATATCTACATCAATAAACACCAGTATCATCTACTTAAACAACAAGGAGACTTATATGGGATGGTATAAAGAATATCTTAGAGATTTAGCTGAAATAAAAGCCGCAGAGGACAAAAAACAAGGCATGTGGATCGGAGGCGTTATTTGCGGTATTATTGGACTAGTTTGTTTTATCGTAGCAGCTTCTTCTTGGCATAATTCAGGATATTTACCCGCTGTATTTTTTGGTGCAATTTGGTTATTAATGGTTTTTCTAACATTTATTTGTTTTGCAAAAGCTGAAGGTGGATGTGCAGGACTTGTGTTCTGCCTATTTATTGCGGGATGTGACGTAGTTTGCGTAACAAATTCTCTTGATAAAGTAAGCTCTCAAAAAGAGGAAACCCATCAAACTGAAAAACAAAACAGTATAACTCCTGATTCTGAAAAACCTATTCCAAAAACATTTAACTACCTTAACCGAGTGAACGACATCAATAACAGTGACGAATTGTCGCAATTCTATTTTGACATTGCTGGTAAGTTTCACAACAACAAAATGGGGCTTAAGGGATCTCAGGAACAAATCAATGCCGGCAATGAGTTGATGAGTGTTGTATATGTGTTTTTAGCCCGTTCTGCTAAAAAAGAAACAGATTTAAATGTTGATAACATACGGACTGCGATTCAAAGCATGTCTAATGTTTCAGATTTTCGAAAGAAGAAGGCTCTTGAAGAGTTGCAATTAGGTATAGACAAAATTAAATCCATAAACAATGAAGTGGAGCAAAACCAAGCAACAAAAAAAATAGACGAGCAAGTCAATCAATTAGAGGATTCGCAGGAGATTATTTTGAAAAAAGCAATGAAGGAAATCGTTCCTGCTATGAAATCGTATGCAAAAAAAATAGATGTCTATAAAGCAAAATGCCCTAGCGGGTGTGACGAATACCCATATTGGAATGTAATCGGCTTTAAATCTCCAAAATCCGCGTTTTTTGAGTTTAAGGATGGTACGGAGATGGGAGGCTTTGATTGGCAACTTGGAATGGAAGCAAAAGAAGATGTTCTTGGTATTACCTGCCATTGGATAATACGATGCGTTAACAGTGATAAATGCGAATGCAATATTTCTGAAGACTGTAAGAATATCTCGCCCAATCTTAAATCAATATGTGATGTTGAATATGACGAATATTAGAATCTCCGTAAAAAAAAATACGATGATTGTATTTATAATATTTTTATTTCCATGAAAAGAGTTCTTCTGCTAGCACTCGCACTTTCGACCCTAGCTTTTGCCGACAAGCCGACCGGCGTGTGACGTTTCGCCCGCACAAATTCCATGTATTCTACTGCATGGAACCATCCGGGAACCATAATCGACCTTGGCGACAAGGAGGTATGCCATTATGTCGGACAGATTAACTTCCCAGTGAACAGTGACGGGCAATGTGACAACATTCTCATACTGCACCTTGCGAAGGCACAGGCGATGGAGGAGAACGGCAAGATTATCGGACTGTATTGTGCCTACGACTGGTCGTACCCTGACATGGGCGGCAATTTTCTGACCAACGACGTATACCGCGAGAATTGCCCGGACATTTTGGCTACCGTCAACGGCGGGTTCGACGTGGTTGGAGAATACTGGTTCAAGCCGAAGGAAAACCAGACCATATATTACGAAGATGGAGCACCAATCAGACAGACCCTATCGAATACCAGGGAGGTGCTTGACAGGTTCGACAAGAAATACGAGAACCAGATAAGGTATCGCGACACATACGACTGGATACAGCTGAAGCCAGGCTACGGATGGGACCAGTGGGAGCGACCGGGGAGCGTGTATGGGAAACGGATGGGCAAATAAAAAATTTATCATCGCCTTTGCGCTTGCCCTGTTTATTTGTGCCTGCGCTACGACACATGACAGGGAGAACTACTTCGACACGCTCGTTTCTGCCAGATTCAACAGCATTACGAAAATCCATTGTCTAAACCGGACGGCGCTTTCCGAAGCGACGCGGGCCGAATTCCACGTAAAAGTTCAACAAAGTAGGGATAACCCGTTGCGCGTCTGTTATGACCTTTCCGGTCGAAAAACCTGCTTCGAGACATCCCGCAACTACACCTATACGGAATGCCGCGAGACAACGCCGCCTTACAAACGTTGTCACGATGACCGTTTTGATGGCAACGAGGTCTGGAAAATTTATCACATCGGGGCGGGCGACACCCTGATGCTGGGGAAAGACATTTTCGTAGCCGTCACGGGCGAAGGATGCTTTGCCGCGGCTAAGCAATAGGTTATGGAAGCTCTCTTTTTAGCAATGATTGTCGGCATTGTGACCTTATGCCTACTTGCGCTCCTTGTGGTGGCCACTATAAAGGTGTTTCTTGCCGTTTTGTCGCTTTTGCTTGTTGTTGCGGGATTTATCGTTTTGGGGGTAGCCATCATTTAATCCTTTTACTATTATCAAATCACATAATAAATGTGTTGAATGTTTTTTTATATGAGCAAGCAGGACATCTGGAATATTCTCGAGAAAATTGCACCTAAGCCTTATTTTAATTGGGGCGACAAACAGTTGATTGCAAATGGAGGATATGCGAAGAGTTCCTGGGATGTAGGCAAGGAAACCCATGAACGGATGTTTGTATTCTATAAGGATATCGAATTTGCACAAGAATGTTTGCGTCGCGATTATGAAGAACCGACCGAAGACAACGCAATCTTGAAACTGTGCGGTTCCAGGCGCACGGGCAACCGTAGGTTCCCTCGCTTTGGTTGGCTATTTCCGCAGCAAGGCTGCATTATCGGCCGAGAAGAGTTTCTGAAACATCCAGGAAAAACAAGCGCTTGGCAATCCCTTTACGCTTTGGTTGCCGAATCGAAAACCGAAGGCCGGCAGAAGGCGTCAATCCTCGCAAAAATCGACAATATGACGAAATGCGACGAATCGAAGAAGCGAGTTTTTGGAGAAGCTGGCCCTAGGTTCATCCTGGTTCGCAACCATTATCAGGTTCAATTCTCAACAGACGAAATGTCCGCAATCCTCCCCATCCTTTACGAAGCCGCCATCCCTGTGCAAAAAATATCTGCAACGGAAACTAGCTTGCCCGAAGACTGGGCCGATAAGGAGGAAACGCCATTAGGCATGTCTTCTTGGGAACAGTTTTATTCTGCCGCCAAACAAAAAGAAATCATCGACGCCCTGAGCATCATTTACCGAAAATTTCCAAATCCCAAAATCAAGAACTGGGAATTATTTGCGGATAACCGAAATTTCTGGGAAAGCTACGATAAGTTGAAACACGGGGTAAAGGGGCTTGAAATCGAAGACTTGTCCGTGATGGTGGCTCATGTTCTCGCCGAGATAACGAAATGTGACGGGAATGGCAGATTGACATTTTTTACGGGGCGAGCAAAAATAGCGAAAAACGGAGCAATCACCTATATCAACGATTTTGGTCTGATTCGCGAGGCGAACGAATATTACAACAAGATCTACCTACCAAAACTCAAGCCGCATAAATTCGTCAACAGGGATGGCCGCGAAGTATTGACCGCCAGGGGCTTTGAATACGCAGACACTTTTGCGGCAAGCCTTATCAAGGCGATGTTTGGAAACGGCAAGGGATACGGAATCAGCGGCCCGGTAGAAAGACTGGTGAAGTATGCAAACGACATGAGGAAACTTGCGAAGGATTCACCTGTGCGTACAAGAGCTTTGCCAGAGTCGAATCTATTTAAGAATCCAGAAAACCTGCTATTGCTTTTAAGCAGCATTTCTGTCGGTGAAATACAATCTTTCCCGCAAGAATATGGTTCCATCGCCTATGCGGTTTTCGTTTCTATTTTTCCGAATGCATACGACCGCTACGAATTTATCGAAGACTACTCTGAATTTTACGAAAAAAACAGTGTAACTGACGGTCGTGACGCCAACCGTAAATTCAATAGCCGCTACAAGTTTCTTTATGAACCTGCATTCAAGAACAAGAGAAAGCCGAGCTTTACAAACTGTTCGATTCTCGATATGGCGCTCCGCAACGGGGATATGCCAGAATGGTCTTCGAATATCATGACCGCACTTTATGAAAACGCCTATGGCAAGAATGATGAGGAAGGCTATAAGAAAAAAACCGAACTATTCCCGATAGCAAAACTAGATGGTTTGACAAAACTAGGTACTGTGCAATACAGCTACTTTGTTGACGATGTCGAAAAGTACGCTGTTATTCATTTGCAAAATGCGCTAAGAAGTTTCCTTGATAAATTTTGCCAAACGAAATCGCCTCGTACTGCGCCCACGAAAAAATTGCCACGGTTGACGGTAGCGGATAATATCCTAATCCTGGAATAGATTCATCTGATTTTGTCGTATTTGCTGCATTTTGACATTTAATGTCAAATGAATCACATAATAAACAGCGGTGATTAGAATCAAATAATTTTCCTCTGCAAACGCCCGTGTTATAAAGATCCCCCGATTGAGGGGACCCGGGGATACATCGTGTCTTTTTGCTAGGAAATTACCGATTTCTGCGTAAAATCGCCATTTTAACACTTAAAAGGAGTTGTTCATGACGCAACACAACGGCACGCAGTCCACCCAGATGAACATCAATAGCCTCGTAGAGGTTGCCCAAAATGCACAAAATGGGCGCATTCGTTCGGGTGCCCTGAGACTTCTTTGGAAAATTGTAGGGGACACCGTCATGGGCAATATGGTCGGAAAATCCTATCGCATAAACTCCGATTTCGACATGATCGGGGATTCGCCTAGGGATCGCCGGGAGAAACTGGCCTCGGACGCATACCTCTTTTTTTGCAGGGCGGTCATGAACTTCGACCAAAATCTTGGCGTGCCATTCTTGGCGTATATCGCCCAGAAGGTCTGTTGGAAACTCGCCGCCGACAAGCGCGACAACGCCAAACGTGACGATCGCATAAAAATCAGTTCCAAAATGCAGATAAATGCCTCCGAAGAACTTGCAGAAGAAGACGCTTTTGCCGCCCTGCTGGAAAGAACTCCAAACGAAGAAGATGTCGAGGGCGATTGCTTCAGGAGAGACGCCATCCTCAAAATCAAGAGCATTGCCGCCAGCGCCCCCAAAATTGCAGCCTACTTTGAGACCTGTCAAGAAGTGTGCAATCAGGGCTTCAGGGGATCCGATGCCGAAGTCGCAAGGTTCATGGGCTGTACTCGGGCAAGCACCGGCAACTACCGTAAGAAGCTCGTCCGCATGCTTGCCGAAAAAGGGATGGATTTCAATACCCTTGTTGCGACGGCTGCGTAATTCAAGCTGAAATTGCACGTTTTTTTACAAATCGCGTCTTTGTGACGATGTAAAAAAGGCACCGCCACAGAACGGCAACACAAAAAGCAAGGAGTCCAACATGGGGAAAAAATCGAAGAAAAGAAGGAACTCGACCAGAACGGCAAATCTACAACCAGCAACATCAGGCGCATTCCAAAAAAGGGCGAATCCGGCTACGACGAGTTCATGCGGGAACTCTTTAGAAGTGCAGGGTCGAACATGCTGAGGAACGACGAAATATAAAAGCGGGCAAAATGATCATACAAGAAATAAATCCTCTTGAAATGGCGAGCCTGCATGTTGTTTACGACAATCTCTCGCCTCTTGACGAGGCGGACGGCAAGCATGGCTCGTGTCACCTTATAGAGCACATGATTGGCAAGGCGGTGGACCCGATTGCGCCGATACTCCACGAGAACGGTATCGAAAACGACTATTGCGTAAACTACGAGATGGTAAACGCCTCGTTCACCGGAACTGCCGAGGTATTGGAGACGCTAGCCCCGATCATCGTGCAGCAAATAGTAAACTCCGATGCAGACCGCTTTACGCAAGAAGATTTTGAAAGCGAGCGGAGTGCAGTAATCAACGAAGTGGAGCTGATGAATGCGGATGCTTTTCAGCATACCCTCGGTCGAGGCACTTTGGAAATTTACGGACTCCACGGGCCCGAAGGAGTGCTTGAAGATATTCGAGCCTACACCTTTAACGAGTTCAAGAAGGATTACGAACGACTTGTTGCCCACCCCAGCCGAATTGTCTATGTGGGGCCACGTAGGGTTCATTTCCCGGAAGTTGAGTTCTCGGAGAGCAGGCGGTTTGGGCAAATCGCCCCATGCAGAAGTGTTTGGAACATGCCAGAAATTCCTTCATCAAGTGACGGAAACGATTACAACTCTATAGTATTCATCGGTGCGGAGCCAATCGTAGGCAACCGCGATTATGCAGCAATGCTGCTTGCCACAAACATGCTCGCGGCTAGCGACGAGGCCATATTGTTGAATCAACTTCGCACGAAGGAGGGACTTGTCTATGGATGTGCCGGTTCTATAGGAACATTCCGCAACGCGGGAATCCCCGTCTTTCGGACCGCAAGTGCTGCCAGGAACACCGAGAAGGTGATGTGCTGTACGTCGGACGTTCTTGAAAACCCAGAGCGCTATCTGACCAAGGATCTTTTCGAAAGGACCAAACGATATTTCGGAGCGATTGAGAAGACCTCCAACATTTTGCGCTACTGCAATTGTAACGACCTTGTCCGTAAGGGCATGATAACCTACGAGCATGATTTTGGGGGCATCGAATACCCCAAATTTATCGAAATAACGAAGAAATACCTTTGTCAAGGGAATTTTTGCCCATTTGTAGGGTGAGATTTTCCTTGGTAAAATTTTTTCACATGAGGGGGAAAATATATATATTAAAAAGTATAAGTTAATCCTTATAAACCAACAAGGAAATAAGTATGAAAAAGATTTCAGAATTTTTCACCCCTCCCCAAGAAACCGAATGCGTCTTGGCCAACAAAGAGCTACGAAGTGCGCTAGAAACAATGGATGATAATAATTTTTCTCAATTGCTTGTCATCAAAAACAACCTAAAAAATGGAAAGCACCCGATAAAAAGTAATGTGCAAGGGTGTATATCCTATGATTCCATCTGTAAAAAATTGATGGTTGAAGACATATGTCTTGATGCCCATGTAAAAGACTTCCTTGAGCAAGATGACAAAATATTGTGGGTTGAATCAAATAAATACATATCAGATGTTGCAAAACAATTAAAAGAGCATGAGTATGTCATAGTAGTTGGAGAAGATTCGACCATTCTTGGTTTTGTCACCGCTTATGACATTTCAAAACTATACCTTGACATGGTTACTCCCTATTCCCTTATAGAAAAAATAGAATCATGTCTTCGACAATTGATGAGTACAGTAACACTACCAGAGATAAAAGATGCTGTTATAGAAAAGTTTCTCCAAAGGTCCGATAAGTCAGCCACACCAGCAATAAAAGAAGAAACGGATTCTCGTATTATCGAACGATTAGAAGACGTAAACGATATGGAATTTTGGATGTATAGCGCAGTATTTGAAAAAATGTGGAGCCGATTTAATTTAAGAAAAGACAAAAAGGATTTCTTAGCCAAACTAGAAGCAATCAGAAAGATTCGCAACGAGATTATGCATTTTAGAATTGACAACAACACCAAAGACAATGAAAGGATGCTCTCAAGCATGGGGGACTATCTAGATAAAGTCTGTACAATTATCAACAAGCCGAAAATAAAATAGGGCCGTTATTTATGAACAATGAATTAAGAAGTAAATTCAGGATTTCCTTAAAAAGAGATGGCAAGATTGTTTCTACCAACAATGATTTGCTAAAAAGAAACGAATCGGAACGCGAGACGCCTTTTGAAGATATTTACCAAGCT
This sequence comes from Fibrobacter sp., assembly GCA_017503015.1. Lineage (NCBI taxonomy): Bacteria > Pseudomonadati > Fibrobacterota > Fibrobacteria > Fibrobacterales > Fibrobacteraceae > Fibrobacter > Fibrobacter sp. The sequence goes on from JAFVTX010000001.1 coordinate 67,285, forward strand.
GAATTTACAAAGATCACCTCATGTGCCGACATCACCATCATTCACGATTACCCCAAAAAAGAAATTTATTTCACCCCCAAAAATTGTCTTACCCTGCTAGCAAAAACGATCTTGGAAGACGAAAAAATTTTACGCAGAGAATATGTGGAAACCATAGGAAATTACGTTTTTTTTCATAAGGAAGAATTCTCAAAGAAACAGGTAGTTCGAAAAAGACTTTTGCTCATATATCCTAAAAATGGCACCAAGGATAATCCGACTCATTTTTGTTACGAATCCTATAACAAATTTGGCGTAATAGATTTTTGTGCAACAAACATAAAGGACCCCTCCATCTCAAATTGTCAGGAAAATTACATCCGATATATTTACGATAATGGAAATGTAGTCTCAAAAGAAATATATAGCGGTTCTGAGTTTTATTACAGGCATTTGACCAATGCTCCTCCTTCTTTGTACTGCCGTCAAGGAAACCTTATAGAACGTTACATTTATAGTTCTAAGACGCTTTACCATGAAATAAATTTTAAAAGAACTGATACGAGTAAGTATCCCGTTATGATTGTCAGTGACAAGAACGATATCACGAAATTTGTCAACTTGTCTAGTGCAAACACAAGCGTGGTTGATTCTGCCGTTCACGGTACAATATTTGAAGACTTAAAATGCCGTATTCACTACCAGAAGAAATTTTTTGAAGAATCTGTGCAAAACGAAATTCACGGCTCATCAAATCAACCAGAGCCCCTGCAAATCATCCCCAAGGATGTACCAAATGATTTTTTGACTTACGATTGTGCAGCTCTACAAGCGAAAGCTTTTTATAAAATTGCGCAACCGGAAAAATTGTCTAATTTAAATTGGTGTAGAACATTACCAAATTCAATGGATTTGTGGGGATACATTCCTCTTCCCCAAACCTATGTCAATGGTTTAATTGTTACAGAATTTGCAACAGAATTTAGGAATGACGTAAAACGGAATGCCTACGAATTGCAATGTCTGATGGATGGCTCCGCATGTCTATTCAATAATCAACTATATCGATTAGGGAAATATGACTGTCAAGAAGGCTATAAAACAGGAACAGATGCAATTTATGAATTATTGAAACAAAACAATGTTGAGGAAAAGTACAAAAACATCTTCATTGATAAAGTGCCTCTAATCCCAAATAAATGGAGAACAAAGAGCCAAGAAAATGCTACAAATATCAACCTAGTATACGAGAAATTGCTGAGCGACATTCATTGCCGAGAGAATCTCCAAGAAATGGGTAGCCCTCGGTTTATGCTGTCGCAATACGACAATCGAATCCAAAAAAGGTTGATAGAATTATCAAATAATTCATTATACAAAGATGCTATGAGATATCAAAAAAACACCCTCAAGAAATTTTAGTATTTGTCGTTAAAAAAGGAGTTTCCAAATGAGAGTATCTCGCGAACTTTTCGAGCATGAAAATTACCCCGAAAAATTCCCGGAATTCAAACGTCTAATGGCTTTCTGCGACGGGAATAATTTGCGGATGGCCTTCTATGATGAAGTGCCCTACATAGGGATTCGTGTTTATACCGCAAACAACGATGCGGTTGGTTCTACCAATTATACGCTGTATTACGATACAATGGACAAAAAGGTGCATTTTCTCCGTTACGACAACTGGGACGAAGGCTTTGCAGAACTTTTAGAAATCTTGACAAGGGAGGCTGAATGGAACGGAGAGAAGGCTGCCCCCTTTAACGTGGATTTTGAATATCTGGAAACGCAATACGAAAAGAAAAAGGAAGAAAAAAGGAAACTGCCTCAACAATTCGATTTTAAGGTTCTCTACAACGGTTATACGGAAAATGTCGCCGTATTCGATGAATCCAAGTGGCTTGCGATTGCTCAAATGCGAAAGCTCTATCCAGATGCAAAGTTTGAGCTTGTTTCGGAAAATGGGAATAAATAACATCCTTTACAAAATGACTCATTAAAACGACAATGAAAAAACGATGCCACCAGATTATTTCTGGTGACGTTTTACGTTCCCTCTGCATCTAACGATATAAGATAGGAGTCCATCAATTTCTTTTCAAAAGCGAGGATGTAATGAGGCTATTTTCGAAAAAGACGCTTAGCAATTCCTGGTTCTGGGTGTGCGTGGGACTATTTGTATCCGTATTCGCCACGCAGGTAATTATAGAAGTCCGTAGAGGTTGCGAAGACTCCCTAAGTGGATTTGAGATTAAATGCCCTGACGGTTTTATCGCCTGGGAAAACACTGAATTCGAAATTACAGGCAAGTACGAGGCCCTCGGTGATTCGTTGGTCGATTTTGAAAAGCGAATCGAATCGGGATGCCGCCCTTTCGACTTTACTAATGTTCCCCGTGCCACAGTTGACAGCCTGTTGAACATCCATAGCGTAATCCATTATACCTGGATTCAAGGGCAGATGAACCTTAGTGAAGAGTTCTTGGTAAAAGCAGACACTACAATTTCAACAAAGCCCCACAAATACCGTTAAAGGGCAGACAGAAACCACATCCTTTTACAAATCGTTTCTTAAAAACGATATAAGAATAGACTTTCAACGCAATAAGGACTTTTCCTATGGAGAATACCGACAAACGCATGCCGAACGATGTAGAAATGCCTGCCGTCAGTGATGATCAGCAGGCGTTACTCATGGAAGAATGCGCCTTTGCCGATATCTACAAGGCCCGCAGGGAGCGCCGCGAGCGCATCCTTCGCGAAAGCGTGCCCCTATTCATCCGGAACAAGGAGCGAATTCTTGCAGACGAAAAAACGGCCCGTTGCCACATAGACGGCATCCGGTTTGGACTGGCATATTCTGGCGAATGGAAAATGCCGGTGGCTTTCTTGGGCGGCTTGCTCCGTTTGTGGGAAAATCCGTTGTTTCAAACAGAATGCCCCAAATGCCATGAAACCGCCTATTGTACCGGTGGAGGCGGGAGTCCTCTTTCGGGGGTAAAGAACATTGCCATGACTTGTGGCTCGTGCGGTCACCAATTTGAGGCACACTCCACCAAGGCGGACTTGAAGGCAGTCTCCTTTGGGAATGCGTTGGTGGCCGCTATCCAGAATTCAAATGCAGGCCTGGGAGAGATGGAAGATGAATGCCTCCCCATCGAAGACGTGGTCCACATGCTGGAACTTGAAGAATACAATGCCAAACAAAAGGAGGCTTAAATGCTGAACCTGTTCAAGCACCAGTGGCTCCCGGATTACATCCGGGAATACATCGTCAAGAAGTTTCCTACACAAAATTTCAAGGTAACATTTGAGATTTACGGGCGTGACGTGCCCATGGACCAGGTTGTCGGCAACGAACGCCACATCAGGCGAGGGACCGTCACCTATACCGATACCGAAGGGAATTCTACAACGTGCTGGTTATTCCTGCGCAGGGGCGAAATAACCTTCGACTCGGTATCCTTTGCAGTAGATAGTTTCGTGCTGGAAGGCATCGAGCCCGGCGTACGCAAGCTTCCGCGGGTAGGCCAAAAGGACGAGGTCGAAAAGTACCGCAAGATGCTCAAGAAAAAACTTTCGGAAGCGATGGACTACTGCCCCGGATCCTTCTTGGACCGACTCCACGAATACCCCATTACCGACATGCCCCGCTGGCGTCGCAAGCGCATCTTGAACCTGCTCGCCAACATGAGCGAGGACGGGGTTCCCGCCTTTGTCAGTTTTGACTTGGACAATGTGGCACTTAGCCAGTTGGAACAGTTTAACGAAGAACTGGAGCTGGCTATGATGGTGGAAAACAAGTACGAACCGGAACTGGACGAGGAAGGATAACGTCGCTTTACAATTCTAGCTTTTATTTAATATCAATCAAATCAAAATACATCAGACGCGTATGCAAAGGTTTTTCGCCCAGCATTTTTACATTGATTCCAAGAGCCCTTGCTTCGTTAATTTCGGAACTATAAAGGAATTTGAAATTGTTTTTCTGATAGTAATGAATGACTTCCGGTTTATTGATTGCATCAACGATGATAAACCGGCAACCGGTCTTGTTTTCGTCGCTACGGAACCAAGCCTTGATGAAGTCCATTACTGCAGAGCCAAAACCTTGTTTGGCAAATTCAATATTCGTCCCTAGGCGACCGACCAAAACTCCGGGATAGCGGCGAAGATTCTTCTCGCCATTCTCCGTGACATATTCAATCTTCGCCTTGTCTTCAGGAGCAAGTTGTTTGATTCGAATTGAATCGTTTGATATTGTAAATGCAGCAACGATGCTTTCGGGACGCTCTCTTAGACGAAAGACATAAGTCTTTCCCAAAAGTTTTTCACCGTATAGTCGAAAATCCTCTCTGAAAAATTCGTCAAGGTCTTCATTTCCGCATTTGAAGGGGTTGCAACTTTGCAGCAATTCCGGAGAAAGCCGAGCAAAGGAGCATCGGTTCAAAAATTCGGCGAGGGTCATGTCTAGAAACCTTGTTCGCGGAGGAAATTTCTAACGAGCAGGATTTTATCGCCAAAATCCTGTTTACGCTCGTTCTTTTCGGCGTATTCGGCTTCCTTGAGAAAACGTTCAGCGTCTTCCCCTTGAAGCGTCGGTATGGATCTTATTGCCACTGCCATAGGTTTATTCCTCCGCTAAAAAATAGGTTTTGAATGTATAATTGTCAATATGGCATTTACGCACATATCCCTAAAATAGCATTTAAAAATGGCAAAAAATGACAAAAAAGCGGTTTGGCACTTTTTTTCATCCGCGTTAGGGATAGCGAGCCTGCGAAGCGTGACCCCTTGGGGCGGTGCTGTGGCACCGTTTTAGCAGGCTAGCGACAAGCAACGCGATGACGATCGCCGCTAAAATATAGCCCGACCCACGTCAGTGGAAAACGCCCTTTTTTAACGGTTCATCAACAGTCTTGTGAGCGCTGAAAAAAAAGCAATCTGGAAAAGTTCTATGGTCACAAGTTGTGACCATAGAACCATCAAATAATTTCTATTTAGATCATTATCGTGACGAGATAGCAGAATGGAGGTCACAAGTTGTGACCTCCAAACTTAATCAAATAATCGTCGCAGTTTTGCGTCTTTTGCTTACTTCAAGTTCGTCTTGAAGAATTCGTTCAGCTTTTCGAAGGGGATTTTTTCCAGGTTGTCGTAGAGGTCCACGTGGGAGGCTCCGGGGATGACGAGGAGTTCCTTGTTGCCGACGGTCTTGCTCCAGTTCTTGGTGGCGTCGAGTTTTGCGGGGACATTCGCCTTCTTGCCGGTCATCTTTTCGAATGCGCCTTCGCCGAAGTAGCGGCTGTGGGCCTTTTCGCCGTGGATGATGAGCACCGGGTTACGGATTTCGTCGGCGTATGCGAGAAGCTTGGTGTTCATGAGCGAGGTGCCTGCGGAGGCGGCCCAGCCCTTGTTGCTGTTGAGGGAGCGCTTGTGGTAGCCGCGTGGGGTCTTGTAGTAGGCGTAGTAATCCTTGACAAAGTAAGGAGCGTCGTTCGGGAGCGGGTCAATGACACCGCCGGCCAGGTCGTACGTGCCGTTCTTGAAGTCCTTGGTGCGCTGGGCCATCAGAGCCTTGCGGGCCTCGTTGCGGGCGTCGGCGTTGTTTGCGGAATCGAAGTAGCCGTTTGCGGATACGCGGCTCATGTCGTACATGGTGGATGCAACCGTCGCCTTGACGCGGGTGTCAATGCCGGCGGCGTTGATCGCCATGCCGCCCCAGCCGCAAATGCCGATGATGCCGATTCGTTCCGGGTCAACGTTGTCGCGGGTCGAGAGAAAGTCCACGGACGCCATGAAGTCTTCGGTGTTGATGTCCGGGCTGTTCATGTAGCGCGGCTCGCCGCCCGATTCGCCGGTGAAGCTCGGGTCGAATGCGATGGTCAGGAATCCGCGTTCCGCCATCTGTTGGGCGTAAAGGCCGCTGGACTGTTCCTTGACGGCACCGAACGGGCCAGAGACTGCAATCGCCGGGAACTTGCCGTTCACCTTGAGGCTCGTGTCCTTGGGCACGAACATGTCGGCGGCGAGTTCAATGCCAAAGTGGTTCTTGAAAGTGACCTTGGAATGTTCGACCTTGTCGCTCTTGGGGAATACCTTGTCCCATTCGGCGGTGAGCGTGAGCTTGTTCATATTTTCTTCCTTTGTCTGTTGTGCTGCTTCTGTTGCCGGTGCGGCGGCTCCTTGTGCAGCGTTGTTTTCTTTTTCGGGGGTGCACGCCATCAGGGTGCATGCGGAAGCCACGGCAAATGCCGCTTTTAAAAATTTGGATTTCATGAGTTGTCTCCTTGTGGTTAAACTTTCTTTCCCATGGCGAACGCTTTTTTCAGGAGCGCGGAATTCTTCTTGACGTCGCCGGCGCTTTCGGCACCCGTGGCGCAGAGGGCGCCCTTGAGCTTCACGCCGTCGAAACAGGCTATCCACCCGCCAATGCCGCGCTTCGCGATGTTCATGGCCTTCGCGTCGGTGTCGGCGGCAGAAGCGAGCAGGTAAATCTCGCGGAACTTGTAATCGCTGGAATAGAGGGAATTTGCGCGGTCGAGCATCGTCTTGAGCTGGCCGCTCATTTCGTAATAGTAAATCGGCGTCGCGAACACGATGACATCAGCCGATTCCATCTTCTTGGTGATGGCGGGAGCGTCGTCCTTGATGACGCATTTGCCCTTCTTCTGGCAAGCGAGGCAGCCCATGCAAAAACCGATCTTCTTGCCGCGCAGCGACTCGAATTCCACCTTGTTGCCCGCCTCGGCGGCACCCTTCGCGAACTCCTGCGCCAGGGTTTCGGAGTTGCTCCCCTTGCGCAAGCTGCTGGACAAGACCAATACTTTTTTCATAGGTTCCTCTCGGTTGAAGTCTTTACATGTTCAAATATACCTCTTTTTTCAGATATTGCAAATACTTTGTTTTCATAACTAGATATGCTTGCAAGGCATAGATTTAAGCGGCAAAAAAGCTAGGATTACTACGACATCAAGATTATAGAAATCTCTCAGTTTAGTAGAAAAATCGGTTTTTTCGATTTTTCTTATCGTAGTTTCTTTATTTGGTCTAGAACTTGCAAACTATTACGGAATCTTGAACTGCAGGATTTCATCGGCAGTCAGTTCATCAAAATCCTTTCCCACACGCTCGGCATATCGCCCTAATTCCAGCAGGTTCAACTTACCTTTAGGCGGGTTTTTATAAGGATTCGGAGGAGTCAAGTACTCTTCCATGGAATCCGCCAGAATGACGGCGGGCTTTCTAATTCCACTCATAGGTATAGACCTCCAGAAGTTTTTGTGATGCCATCCTGCTAAAAGCAAATTGGTATGGATGCAGAGCACCCAAATAAGTTGCACCTAGAACATCAATATAGTGATTTAACAGCTCTTTGTTAAGGGCAAAACCATGAATAAATCCGTCATATCCCCATGCAAGGGAACGGTCCGCCGCTATGGCAAAAAGATGACCACCAACACCGATGTATTTTTGCTTACCAAAAGCATGTTTATTATTGTGCGGAGCGGTACAAGCCCAATGCAAATAGGCGGCCTTTACATCCACATCATTTCTTACCCCGACAAGCCCTTGAATTTCATTATTTTCCTTCAAGGCAAGGGCAAAGACCTCAACTTCTTTGGGAATTTTGATCCAATTAATTTCCCACCCATTCTTTTCGTTGAATTTTCTCAGGAAAGACCTGCTTTCAATCCTGAATACCACAGTTTCCTTGATTTCCCCAGTTTCGGTATCCTTGAGGCAGGGAACAATTTCGTCGAGCCATATGCCGACACCACCAGCGTTTACGCCATTCTTCATCATTCCTCCCTCCGCCTACATGCATAAAAAGGCGGGGCTTTGCTTGTTTTACACTGTGCGAGAAGATAGTTTTCTACACACTTGTGCACTAAATATAAATTACTAGATGGCGGTTGTCAAGAGGTTTGGAAAAAAAAATAATTACGCTTTTTTACCGAGTTCTTGCATCAAATTGTGCATCTTGATAAGAATAACGATGATTTTACGATAATGCGAGATGTCGTCGTAAGTAGGCGCGCAAACGCCGTCTAAAGCCAGCTTCGAACTAATAGACAGCAAAAGAGCATAAGTTCCTAAATGGAACTTGTGTATTTTTTGCATAGGTTGATTTATGCTTTATAAATGACTTTCTTTTCTGCAGCCATCAGTGGTTGCATTTCGGGTATTTTGTAGGTGAAAGGAATGCTATTCCTTAACGCGTTTCGTAATTCTTCGTCGCAAGCATAAATGTAAAGACCTTTTACTCCTCGTGTCATCAAAACACGCATCTCGTGTTGAATCAATATTTCGCCGAAAGATTGTTTAGAGTTATTACTCAATGTTCTTTTTTGCGTAGCACGGTCATTTTTACTTTTACTAGGATCTATTACAATTTTTCCATTTCTATATGTTATAGAAGGGCCTAATATTACGCCCGCATATACCAAATCAAAACCCTGAATAGTGAATGTTGATCCAACTTCATTGATTGTTTGTTTCTGTTCATGCCATGCCTTTGTTTTTATATTCTTAATCTCTTGAAAAGACATATCTTTTTGAAGTTCTCTGTTCCAAGGTAATGACCAATCTCCTATTTCAACGGACCAATATTTGCCGTTAGTAGGCTCATGTAAACTACTATAGTCCCAATCGTATGTGGCGATTAATCGGGATAATTTAGATTCAGGTCTCAAAGATTTATTTCTTATTGCCTCTTGAAGGCTCTCTGGCGTTTCAAAAACTTTTATCTCATATTTTTCATCATGAGGTATCGGTTCTATATGCAGATCTTTCGTAAATGAATCAATCCATTTTATTGTTTGTGGACCAGCAATCATTCTCATTTGATCAGTTAATTCTAAAAAATTTCCTTGTTTGATTGCTAATGATTTAAAACCTTCTAACACTTGAGCTTCCCAATATTGCTGTGCAGTTAAAATTTGATTTTCGTCAAACATTACAACTGTCACACGAGATTTCCTTATAATATCCTCTAGTTGGTTCTTTCCTCTGTAACTTTGTTTTCCCTGAGTTAGTAAAAGATGCGCTTCATCGACAAAAGATACGTCAATTTCATAATTAAATGTTTTGTTAATAAATGATGTTGGTTTATAAACCACATATTCGCCATTTTCGTCTTTAAAATTAAGCGTTTGGGCCATTGAATTATAAACGCTCAATTGTTCGTCATGGTTGACCATAAGACATGCATGGACTTTTTTCCCAGACTTAAATTTCATATTGAACAAATCATAAAAAGCATGGCTTGTCAATACAGTTTTACCGGTACCCGCTTCGCCTTGGATAAAAATGAGTTGTTTGTGTTTATCTTCATTAATGGCCTTTTTTACCCTGCTCACAATTTGTTGTTGAATATTCATTTGTGAGCAAGTCAATGTGTGCATTGGCGAAGCTTTGAAAAGTGCAAAATTCTCAACCTCGTTACGGGGACAAAACAGTTTGTTGTTCTTGTTCCTCAAAGAATTCCATATATCTTCAAATATCGGGATCAATTCATTGTGTGTATAATATTGATTTTGCGGATTTCCTCTTCCATTGTGAACCTGATTTATGGAGATTCCGCCCATGCTTGACACATACTGTATTAATTTGTTTTCAATATCTAAAGTTAAGGACTTGTTAAACAATTCATGTCCTATGACATAAATTATAGAATCGTGCATTTTAGATTGCCATTTATTAGAATCGGCATGATCTTTCCAATGCGTTTTTGTTCTGTCAACGATATCGTTGCTTTCCCCAATATATACATCGTACAGGTCATTTGCTGTTTTCCATGCGTGAATATAAACGACTGGATAATCTAAAAGGAGATTTGGCTTCTCATTATGAAAAGCCATTATATTAGCCTTAATATCCCGACGGAAAGAATCTGTTTCTTCTGCACAATAGATTATCGGCTTGTATTCACTCATTTTAATCACCTTTTTGCGAATAATTCTGTATTCTCCTACAACTCGTTATACTTTTTCGCTGTTCCCTTAGCCTTGTCAACGGGATACTTCTCCCCGTTAATTCGCAATTTATCATCCATGATTTGCTCAATATCGAGATTGTACTTGTCTGCGATTAAGAACGCATAATTAAGTACATCGGCTAATTCTTCACGCACTTTTTCGATTTTTACATCTTCAGGTTTCTTCCAAAGGAACACATTGAGAAGTTCCGATGCCTCGCCAGAAAGGGCAATGGCGAGGTCCTTGCCGTTGTGAAATTGGTCCCAGTCGCGATCAATGGTGAATTGCTTGACCTTTGCTTTCATTTTTTCAAAGTCGCTCATTTTTCGCCTCGTCTGGAATCAAACATCTGCTTTGCCATACTGTAGGCATCTGCAAAAGGCAACTGCAGTTTATCGAGCATTTCCGGATGCGAGATTGCCCAGCTTACATAGTAATAAGCGAGCAGTTCATAACCGCTAAAATCTTTTCCAGGAACGTTGTTCAGCTTGTATCCGCTCTTTTGTGCCGGGCTGATTCCGTTCTGTCCAATTATGGCGCATTCAAAAGCGACTTTTTCAATGTCTTCCGGCAGCAGCCCTTCAAAGTATTCCAACGCTCCGACCATATAGGAGGACATCATGACGGCAATCATCGGGTCTGCTGTTGCGGGATTGTGCGTTTCGTTGAACTGGTCCTGATTTCTGTCGGCCTCTGTCTTGATTTCGCTATTTTCTACGCCGGAAAGGGTGAAATATTTTACTAAACCAAGTGTTGTGGCAATCTTTTCAAAGACGGCGTATTCATCGCCTGCGTTGAACGAAGCGAGAGAATCTTCAAACACCTTGAAAAATTCCATGGCTCTGTTCAGCATGTTTTGCGAGGGCTTGTACTGATTGACAAAATCCAATCCATAAAGCTTGCGGAGGAGCAAGGACTGAAGCATGTTCAACAGTTTATTCGTGTCCTTGATAATTTGCGGGAATTCAGAAACATTCGCGGTTTGTCGCACGGCATCGATGTTACTTGATTCCATTGTGAACAATGATGTCAACTGAAGCGGCCTAAATTCTGCCTTCGCATAGATTTTCTGTTCCACAAACAAATCCAGTGGGGCGTTCATCACCTGTAATGACAATCCCTGGAACAAATGCTTTGCCAACTTTTCTACTTGTACAGCACCAATCTTTTTCTTGACTTCGTCAAAATGGCGTTTGTAATCTTGCAAGAAAGTATCAAAATTTTTCTGCGTAAATCCGATGGTCTGGAATTTTCCATTCCTTTGGGCGGAAAGCATCATTTCGAGGTGTGTCAATTCATGAAGCATGTAATGGCAATAGTTGCCATCTTTCTTGTATTTGACAACGTGATCCTTGCGATGATGGAAATCAGCAAATTCCAGATGTGCCAAGGTATCCTGCTCATCATCGCGCTCAAATTTGATGGTTACATTAAACTTGGTTTCAAGGCTATGAGCAAATTCAAATACCTGGGATTCGTAGTCTGTTGATTCTGCAATATCTCTTGCTATAGTCAATAACAATTTCAAAAGTTCTTGACGGACACCGGGGTCTTCTGCGCGGTTTGCGCCCTTCAACGCGCCTTGACTTGCGTATTCAAAAGCATTGTCCAAATCATCCTTGTGATAGTACGCTAAAGCAATCCCATAATAGCTGTTTGTGTAGGAATTGTCCAATTCAAGGGCTTGTTTCATGTAGTGAATGGCGCTGTCATAATCTTTTTTCCGAATGAGCGAGCCCGCAACATTGTTGAGCGCAATGGCGTTGTCAGGGTAGTATTCAAGAACCTTTTTATAATACCTGTCTGCCGCGTCGACATTGTTTTTCCCGTTAGCAAGAATGTTGCCCATCATGATTAGTGCCCACATGTTTTTGGGGTCGATGAGTAGTGCTTCAAGAACTTCGTCCATCCCTTTATTGATTTCGCCTTGTTGGAATAGGACCTGTCCGAGCAAGCGATGTGCCTCCGAATATCCAGGACATGCCTTGATTGCCTTATGCAGCAAATCCATTGCCGCATTGAAACGACCTTCACTGCAGAGAGATGATGCTTTGTGAAAGTTGTTTTCGGCTTTTTCGAGTGCGTCTGTGTCGAAAACGATACGGACTGCTGAATCGGATAGAATTTCGACTGTTGGAGGACATCCCTTTTCTGCAAAGTGGTGTACAATTTGCTTCTTCAATTCTTCGGCGTTGGCGGCCTTAAAGTTCGATGTATCAACGGTCTGTATGACCTCAATTTTTGCCATAGGGGCATCCTTATCAGCGAGATATGCCCCTGCAGCAAATGAACGATTTCCAACTTTTTTTTGCAAATAAAAAAGGCGTGGAGTCGCTTTGCGTGCTTACCTCTACTGCGGGCTACCACACCCTTGTTACGCAATAAGCACAAACGACCCACGCCCCAGATGGGACGTGAGTGTTCGTCTTATTCTCGCGTAATATGAAAGTGGTAGTTTCAGTAGAGAGAATAAGAGACGAATCTCAAAATTTCCGGTCGCTCCGAACCATTCGGTACGGGGCTATGTCAGTGGGAAATATATATAAAAAAGTTGAGCTAGATTCCGGGTCAAGCCCGGAATGACGCATGGAAAGGAGATCCCCGCCTACGCGGGGATGACAAGAAAAGTCGCGAGGATGACGAGAGAAATCGCGGGGATGACGCATGGAATGGAGATGCAGAGTGGATCCTATCGCCGCATTGCGGCTCCAGGATGACTGGGGTATGGCATTTGGGCGGGCGGGGTAAGCCGGGGCGTTGCGGGGCGGCGTCTGAGCGCCCGCAGAGGGGGTGCTGGAAGACTTGCCTTAGAAGGAGGTGCCCGCTCGGTGGCGGGCATGACAATAGGGCAAGGCTGCAAGCAGGGGGAGACATCCCCCTCCCCCACCGTCAAATCAATCAGTTATTCCTTTCGGGCATTATTTTTTCAAATTCATACCTGCGGGGCTTGAATTTTATTAGTTTTCGGGTATGGAACTTCGAGTTTTGCGGTATTTTCTGGAGGCGGCGCGGTTGGGGAATGTCTCGCGCGCGGCGGATAATCTTTGCGTGACGCAGCCGACGGTGAGTCGCCAGCTCAAGGAGCTGGAGGAGGAACTGGGCGAGAAGCTTTTCGAGCGCACGAATTACGCGATTCGGCTGACGCCTGCGGGGGAACTCTTGCGGGAGCGTGCGGAGGATATCCTTTCGATGGCGGACAGGACGGTGCAGGATTTCAAGTCGCTGAAGGAAGACGAGGTGGTGGGTGAAATCGCCATTGCCTGCGCGGAATCGCGGAACGTGAATTTTCTTTCGAAGTGCATCGCGATTCTCCGGGACGACTATCCGAAGATTAAGTACAACTTATATTCGGGCGACAGCGAGCGCGCCCTGGAAAAGCTGGACAAGGGCATTTTTGATTTCGCGGTGGTTGTAGACAACGTCAATTTGGAAAAGTACAACTGCCTTGCGGTGCGTTCTGTCGATCGCTGGGGCGTGGTGATGCGTCGCGACGACCCTTTGGCCAAGCGGGATTTCATCGAGCCAAAGGATTTGCTCGACAAGCCGTTGATGGCGTCGCGCCAGGCGATGGTGGCGGATTTGCCGAAGTGGTTCGGCGACGATATTTCGAAGCTGAACGTAATCGTGGGGCTGGATCTTTCGTACAACGGTTCGGTGCTTGCCAAAGAGGGCACGGGCTACCTACTCACTTTCGACGGCCTTGTGGATACGAGCCGCAGTTCGCGCCTGTGCTTCAGGCCGCTCATGCCCGAGCTCACCACCAACATGTACATCATTTGGCGGCGGGGCCAGCAGTTCACGCGGGCGGGCGAACTTTTCCTCGATACGCTCCGGCACGTGCTGGGGGAATAGAAGCGGATAAAAAAGCTATCTTGGTGTGTAAACGTATCAGAATATATAATGTCTACCATTATCAGTAAATTTACAGACGCGGCTCTTTCGGAGATGCGACAAAACCATACGTACCGTACCATGCGCCTGATGGAATCTCCCGAAGCCTCCCGAGTTTTAATTCGCAACACAAAAGACGGAAATTCTCATGAGCAGGTTCTGCTGGCGTCTAATTCTTACCTGGATTTGGCGAATGTTCCGGAACTGAAGCAGGCCATGGCTAATGCCGTGCTGGAATGGGGTACAGGGAGTGGTGGCGCACGACTTACCACAGGCAACAAGACTCCCCATGTGGAGCTGGAATCCGAAATTGCCCGTTTCAAGGGCGAAGAAGCCGCCATTACATTTAACACGGGCTATATGGCGAACGTGGGAACGATATCGGCTCTTTGCGGAAAGGGCGACTACGTCTTTAGTGACGAGCTGAACCACGCAAGCATCATAGACGGCATTCGTTTGTCGCGATCCAAGTGCCTTGTTTACAAGCACAACGACATGGCCGATTTGGAGCGTGCCATTTTGGAAGCGAAAGATGCCGCCGCAAAATCCGGTGCGGAATTCCGTGGAATGGTCGTAACCGATGCCGTGTTCAGCATGGATGGCGACCTGGCGAACTTGCCGGAACTCTTACGTATTGCCCATGGGCACGATTGCCTTTTGATGATTGACGAGGCCCATGCTACAGGCGTAATTGGCAAAACAGGGCGCGGTTTGGCGGAGCACTACAGTTGCGGACACGCCGATGTTACCGTAGGTACGCTCAGCAAGGCCGTAGCCGCCGAGGGCGGCTTTGTGGCGGGTTCGGCGAAGTTGATAGATTTTTTGAGAAACAAGGCCCGGAGTTTTATTTTTACGACAGCGATGGCTCCTGCCGTTGCCGCTGCTGCCCTGAACAACCTGAAGTTTATCGACGCCCATCCGGAAAGGGTTCGGCAGCTTCGTGGCAATGTGGATTTCTTCTGTGAAAGCCTCCGCCGCGAAGGTTTGGATGTTGCTACGTCGCCATCGGCTATCGTTCCCATTGTTATCGGTGACGAGGCTAAGGCGATGCAGGTCTCGGAGGCTTTGCAAGAACGCGGAATTTTGATTCCTGCCATCCGCTATCCGACGGTTGCCAAGGGGCAAGCCCGCCTACGTGCAAGCCTTATGGCAACTCATACCAAAGAGGACCTTTTGTTTGCCGCCCATACCCTGGCGGAACTGTGCAACACCCCGAACCTCGTACCTAGAACTTAATACCTAACCACTAACCACTGCTTACTAATCATGTCCAAAGGTTATTTCATTACAGCAACCGGCACCGATGTCGGAAAAACCTATGTTACGGCCCTTCTCGTGAAAAAATGGCGGAACCTGGGAATTGACGCGGGCTACTACAAGGCTGCCCTCAGCGGGGCAGAACTCAGGGACGGTAAGTGGGTTGCGGGCGACGCCGATTATGTCAAGCGCTTTGCAAGTCTCGTTGATTCCCAAGAACAGTTAGTCAGTTACGTGTACAAGGAGGCCGTTTCGCCCCACCTCGCCGCCCGTAAAGAGGGAAACCCTGTAGAGCTTTCGAAGGTCCGCGAAGATTTCGAAGCGGCTTGCGCCCGTCACGAATTTATTTTCGCAGAAGGATCCGGCGGAATCATTTGCCCCATTCGCTACGACGACGATACTGCCACAGGTATTGATGATACTGCAAAGGCAGTGCCGAAAAAAATTTTCCTTGTAGATATTATCAAGGCGTTAAACTTGCCAATCCTTGTGGTGACCACGGCGGCACTGGGTTCCATCAATGCCTGTGTTCTTACCGTAGAATACGCAAGGTCTCGAGGAATCAACGTTCACGGCTTGATCGTGAACCGCTACGGCATGAGCAAAAATTTCGAGATGGAAGATGACAACATCAGGATGATGCAGGACTTGACCGGGTTACCTGTTTTTGCTAAAATTTCTGAAGGGGACAATGATTTAGGAGTCGATAAAACTTTCTAGATTTGGCCCGTATGAATTTTGATAGCGAACACCTGTGGCACCCTTACGCGGCGCTCAGGAATACACCTGCACGTTTTTTAGCAAAGAAAGCTCACGGCACGACCATTGAAACAGCCGATGGGCTGAAACTTTTAGACGCCGTGTCTAGCTGGTGGTGCATGGCGCACGGACACAATGCTCCTGAAATTGTTGAGGCAATCCAGAAGCAGAGCGAAAAGATGTGCCACGTGATGTTCGGCGGGTTCACCCACGAACCTGCTATTGAACTTGGCAAGCACCTTGTAAAATTCTTGCCCGAAGGCCTGAACAGGATTTTCTATGCGGATTCGGGCAGCATTGCCGTAGAATGTGCCGCCAAGATGGCGGTGCAATACCAGCATTCCCTTGGTCATGCCGAACGTTGCAAGCTGGTGGCTTTGAAAGGCGGGTATCATGGGGATACGGCCGGAGCCATGGCGCTCAGCGACCCCGACGGAATGCATGTGCTTTTCCGCGGAATCATGCCGCATCATTATTTTGCCGAGCGCCCGAACTGCCGCTTTGATGCCCCTTGGGACGATAACGACTTTGCCTCGATGGAGCGTGTTGTGGAAGAGCACGAGAACGAAATAGCCGCCGTCATTTGCGAGCCCGTTTTTCAGGGTGGAAACGGCATGTGGCTCTACAATGCGGGCTACCTAAAACGCCTCCGCAAGTTTTGCGACGAAAAAGGCATCCTGTTGATTCTGGATGAAATCGCTTCTGGTTTTTACCGCACGGGTCCGCGATTCGCGATGATGCATGCGGGGATAAAGCCCGACATTTTGTGTATCGGCAAGGCCCTTACCGGCGGAAGCATTACCATGGCCGCTTGTGTCGCTTCGGAGAATGTGGCCGAAACCATTACGAACAGCAAGATTCCCGCGTTTATGCACGGGCCCACCTACATGGCGAACCCGCTAGCATGCGCTGCAGGTATTGCCTCCCTTACGCTTTTTGAAAACCGAAACTATGCGAGCGAAGTCGCCCGAATCGAAAAGCGGCTCCGTGCAAATCTGGAACCACTCCGCAATCTCGAAAACGCCGCAGACGTGCGTGTTCTTGGCGCCATCGGTGTTCTGGAGCTGAAGGCAAAACCATCCGCAGACGATATTCTGCGCGTGATTCGCGAAACGGGCGTATGGCTCAGGCCTTTCTGCAACTATGTCTATACGATGCCGCCGTTTATTACAACCGATACCGAAATTGACCGCATTTGCGAAGCGATCAAGATGATTGGGGAATGTGAGCCTGCTCCAATTGTGGATGGCGAAGACGAATTTCACGAGTAAAAAATGGACTATTACAGTTTGAAAATGCGGGCTTCGCAGCAGATTGGCGAAGGCGACCAAAAACGCGAACAGCATATTTCCGGAGCAGAACGCATTGTGAGTCGTGAAGCCGTTGAGGCGGTCTGTTCGGCAATGGCCCGCCGAGCCCTTACCCATTCCAAGGGCGACCCGGACTTTATCAACATAAAAATCGAGAAGGTCTGCGAAAAGGATATCCAGATTTTAAAGGCACTGCCGGTCACACGGGTGGATGTGGACTCTTGGCAACAAGGACTGGACAAGGCCTTTGAACTCATCGATAAAGCTGTTTTTTCTTGTCATCCACGCGAAGGCGGGAATCTAGGTTCTCTAAAAGATTTCAGGAAAAAGCTTCCTGAACTTTTGCGCGAAACCTTCCCCATGCGCGGCGCCATGCTTTACGATATTGCTACCGGAGAGCGGCTTGAACCCGATCATGAGCGGGGTGTGCGGGCCACCTACATGGATGCACTCCGTTCCAGCGATGTCGATAGCCAAAAGAACCATTTCAACGAAGCTATTGTGCTTGCGACCAAGGTGGCCAATGCCCCCGGCATGGTGGCGGAGCTCTGCATTTCTGACGACCCTGAATACGTAACGGGTTACGTGGCCAGCAAGGAACTGGGTTACGTGCGCATCATGAAAATGAAGGAAATGGGCGACGAAAATGGCGGCCGCATATTCCTGTTTGATTCCCGCAAGGCTAAAGCCGAAGAATGCATAGAGTACCTACAAAAGAAGAAAGTCCTTGTAGATACGCAGCTATAGCTTTAATGTAGTGGGATTTTACACCCGTCCAGCGAACATGTTGCTGAACAGCATCAGTCCCGAAACAAAGATGATGATACCGCCAGCAAGTGTAGCGACGGTGTAGATTTTCGTGGCGATTTTAGTATGGGCACTTCCCTTGTCGATTCCCTTGCGGAAAGCGACGGCGGCAATGCCGAAGGCCACGTTGGTAATGGTCATGCCGATGCAAATGACGAGCGCTCCCAAGAGGGAAAGTGCCACCATGGAGTTCAGCAGGCAGAAAAGCACAATCAGCGCCACGGCGGGGCAGGGAACAATTCCCGTGACGGCGGCCACCCCGATGATTTCGCGCCAGCGGGCAATGGGCGGGAGTGGCGTTTCCGAGCAGTGTTCTGCGCTTTCTCCACCCTGTGCAACCATTTTGGCCTGCTTTCGTTGCGTGATAATATCGCGGATGCCGAGTACCACAAGTAAAATGCCCGTAAGCATCACCAGCGCATAGCTTGCTTTTTCGATGCCTATACGGCCGGTTTCAAAGGCGTTGAATACGGTGGCCCTGAAAATGACATACAAAATAAGCAAAAGCAAGACGGCGCTCATGGTGTGGATCACGGTAATGCCCGCTCCCAGAGCAACACCTTGCCTCCAGCGTCCGCGTCGGGCTATAAAATAGCCTACCACGATGGATTTTCCGTGCCCGGGGCCCAATGCATGCAGCATGCCGTACACGAGGCAAATGGCGAGGAATTTCCAGATGACGCCCCAGTCGCCGCCTTTCATGGCCGAAATGACGGCGGTGAGTTTTTCACGGAGGATTTTTTGTTCCTGGGCGATGACGGCGTAAAACGAGGTTTGCTTTTTAGGTGCGACAGTGGGGGCTACAGTTTCGCTTGTGGTGTTGCCGTTATCGGGTGCAGCGACTTGCTCTGTGGGAGTCGCTTTTTTGACATCGCCCATGTCAAAGCGTTTCTTTTTCACATCGGAAAACGCCAGGGAGGCGAGAATCAAGATTAGCAGGAAAACGATATACTTGTTCATAATTGAGTTTTCATAAGATGAAAATGGTTATAGACGAAAACAAAAAACAAAGAAAACTTTCAGGGAGATGAAGCCCTGTCACGACAGAAAGATTAAATAGCTTGCAACAACGCGGTCAGGCGAATTTCTATCTCGTCCCAGCTGCCGCTTGCCATGAGCGCGGGGTTGAAGATGCTCCCGCCAAAAGAAATCAGGTTCGCACCCGCTTCCATGTAGGCCTTTGCATTCTGCGGGTTCACGCCGCCGCAAGCCATCAGGGGAATGTCCCGGAAAGGCCCGCGCAGGGCCTTGATGTATTCCGGGCCACCTACGCAGTTCACCGGGAAAACCTTCACGGCGGCGGCACCCAGGTCGTAAGCCTTCTGCACTTCGGTAGGGGAAAGGGCTCCGGGAATAATGGGGATCCCTGCCGTATTGGACAGGCGCACAATCTCTTTGCGGGTGTTGGGGGTCACGATGAATTCGGCCCCTGCGTTTACGGCCTTTTCCAAGTCGCTTTCGTGCCGGACTGTGCCTGCCCCTACCAAGATTCCATAAGAACCCGCACAGTCCTTGAGCCTCTTGATAATGCTGGTGGCACCGGCGGTGTTCATGGTGACCTCGATGGCCTTGAGCCCGCACTTGGCGGCGGTTTCTACGCAGGCTTCTTCGGCACCCTGGGGAATGTCGCGGAGAATGCCCACGACTGGCATCGGTTTTAGAAATTCAAGAAGATCCATACGGTGAATATAGGTAATAGATAGCAGGTTGTAGGGGGTAGAGGCTAGGATTTAGGGGCTAGGATTTAGGGATTAGGGAAATGTGGAATGTGAGGCGCGAAAAACGTCATCCCCGACTTGGTCGGGGATCCGCTTGATAAACAGCAAGCAGATGTTCGCCTCCGCGAACATGACGAAGGAGACTTGTTTTTAAGACTCATCACTCATAACTCACAACTCATCACTCATCACTCATCACTCATCACTCGTACCTTAGCGCTTCTATGGGGTCCAGCTTGCTGGCCTTGCGGGCAGGGTACCATCCGAAAAAGACTCCCGTGGCAAAGCATACGGCAAAGCTGATGATCACGCTTGCAAACGACACGATCATGGGCCAGCCCATAACCGTCTTTACAATCTGCGAAGCCGCCACCCCGAGGAGAATCCCTATGACGCCTCCCATGAGGCTGATGGTCACTGATTCGAACAGGAACTGCATCAAAATGTCGCGCCCACGGGCGCCAATGGCCATACGGAGCCCGATTTCCTTGGTGCGTTCGGTAACCGACACGTACATGATATTCATGATGCCGATACCGCCTACAAACAAGCTAATGCCCGCGATAACGGTCAGCACCAGCGCCAGCATGTCCGAGGTGCTGGTGACCATGGTTATCATTTCTTCTTGCGTGAACACCCGGAAGGGATCCGTAGGCTTGGTCCAGTTACGGCGTTCCTTCAGTATGCCCATGATTTCTTCGGTGGCCTTTTCGGCATAGCCCTCGCCGATAGAGTTAGCGTAAATCTGGCGGATGTTGGTGGCGGCCGAGAACCTGCGCATCACGGTTTGGTAAGGCGTAAAGATGACATCATCGTTGTCCTGCCCGAAATCTCCGGAGCCTTTTGATTTCAAGGTGCCGATGACCTTCAGTGGAATGCTCTTATAGCGGATGGTTTTGCCGATGGGATTTTCGCCTGCAAAGAGGTTCTTCACCACCGTCTGGCCAATAACGCAGACTTTCGCCATGCGGTCGGCGGCATCGTCGAACATTACGCCGTCCTCGATTTCGTAGTTGCGAATCTTGAGGTAGTCGGCGGAGATGCCACTCAGGGTGGTGGGGGAGTTGTTGTTTCCTACGATGGCTTGCCCGTTCACGGTAATCATGGGAGAAACACCGTTAATGTAGGTTGCGTTTTCCCGGATGGCGATGACATCTTTTTCTTCTAACATCTCGGAAGATTCCGCCTGTACGCCGCCACGCCTGTTCCAGTTGGGCATGACGATGATGGCGTTGGTGCCCATGCTGGTCATCTGTTCCTTGATGGACTGGCGAGACCCTTCGCCCATGGCCACCATTGTAATCACCGCCGCTACACCAATGACGATACCCAGCACCGAAAGGAAGGTGCGCATGCGGTTACGCAGTAGGGCGCGTAAGGCGATCTTTGCTAGGGTCAACGGGTTCATGGTTAGTAGGTTATAGGTTTTAGGTGGTAGGGGTTAAGATGACGAAGATGGACTCATCTATCATTATTCGTTTTACATTATACATTGCTCACAACTCATAACTCATTACTCAAATTCCTCCGGAGGGGGCAATGCATCGAAGGCGGCTTTTGCGTCTTGCATTTCGTGGGTTTCGTCTTTCTTGACAAGGCCGTCTCGGAGTGTGATGGTGCGTTCGCTGAAGGTGGCGATGTCGGGTTCGTGGGTCACGAAGGCGATGGTTTTCCCCTGCCGGTGCAGTTCCTGGAAAATCATCATGATTTCGTAACTGGTTCGGGTGTCCAGGTTTCCGGTGGCTTCGTCTGCCAAAATGATAACGGGGTCGTTCACCAGCGCCCGGGCTATAGCCACCCGCTGCTGCTGTCCGCCGGACATCTGGTTGGGCAGGTGGTTCACGCGGTCGGAAAGCCCCACCATATCCAGGGCTTCCAGGGCCCGGCGGCGGCGCTCCGCCGAAGACACTCCCGAGTTGTAAAGCAGGGGGAGCTCTACGTTCTCGACGGCGGTGGTTCGGTTTAGCAGGTTGTAGTTCTGGAATACGAACCCGATTTTTTTGCCCCGGATACGGGCCAGGGCGTCTCGGGAAAGCCTTTCGGTGTGTTCCCCGTCCAGAATATAGTGGCCGGAGGTGGGCTTGTCCATGCAGCCCAATATGTTCAGCATGGTGGACTTGCCCGACCCGCTGGTGCCCATGATGGTCACGAACTGCCCCGGAAATATGTCGAAAGACACGCCCCGCAGGGCGTGAACCATCTCGGAACCCATCTTGAAGTCCCGACGCAGGTTTTCGATGGAAAGTATGGGCAAATCGTTTGACATCACCTTGTTTTGATTCCCGTGAATACCTTCAGGTTGCCGAAAATACCCTAATTTCGCGGCATTCTTGGGCAAAGTTAAAATATTGTGAGTAATAACTGAAAATTTTGCTATAATTTTCCCTAAAGTTATAAATCTAGGGGATTTATTCATGAAAAAGATAATAACTCTGTCGCTTTTGGCTTGTAGCCTCGCGTTTGCGCAGGCGGGCATCCAGGGCGGCACTGATGGTATCCATCAGTACAACACCAAGACTAACGGCCAGCTCGGGTTCTCTATCGGTACGGGTGGCAATATCGCTCTCGACGCTTGGTCCTTGAGCCGTGGCGGTAACTATACCTCCAATGGCAAGACTTATGGTTTTAATGACTGGTCTGCGTCTCTTTCTGGCAACGTGAACGCCTCCGTGGGCCTTTACGAGTTTGTGGATTTGGGCTTGAATCTGCCCCTTTACTACGAACATGCCAAGTCCGATGGTCCTTCTGGCGCCAACAACATGTGGACTACTAGCCGTGGTGACTTGAACGTGTGGTTCAAGGTCCGTATGCCCTTTGACAGCCAAAAGAGACTGTTTACGGCAGCCATCCAGGTTGATGCCTACGTACCTTCTGGCGAAGAGTCCGCCGGTGTGCGTCCCCGCCATGCCTGGTACCTGAATAGCAAGGGCGAAACGCACCCCTTCACTACTAACGCCTTCGGTATTGGTGGAAACTTGATCCTTACCTTGGATTTCGTGAACATGGGTATCCCCGTCCGTTGGAACGGCAATGCCGGAATCGTTTATACTGTCGATCACGACCTGCCGGTGACGATGATCTATGGTACGGGTATCAATGTCATGCCCTTTGACTTCATGGACGCCTTTGTTGAATTCTCCGGCGAATTCCGCGTTGAAGATACCGGATATCCTCGTAGCCCCCTGGTTGACCCCATGTTGCTGACCCCCGGTTTCCGTTTCCACCTGCCCTTCAACATTGACTTCGCTATGGGTCTTGATGTTGCCGTGCGCGCCCTCAGGAACTTCACCTTCGATGGCGACAAGGAAATGGAACACAGCAAGGATTACAAGCTCACGTTCTCTGGCGAAAACGACAACATAAGCACGTATTACTACACTCCGACTCCGCTCTATGCCGGTACTGCCTCCCTCGTCTGGCGCTTTGACGGCAAGGACCGTTCCAAGCAGAAGGACGAAGACAAGGACGGCGTTCCCGATGTCAAGGACAAGTGCCTGCATACCTTGTCCGGCATTACTGTTGATGTGGATGGCTGCCCCCTGGATACCGACAAGGATGGTGTTCCTGACGGTGCGGACAAGTGCCCCAATACCGCAGCCGGCGTGACGGTTGATTCTGTGGGCTGCCCCATGGACACCGACAAGGATGGCGTTCCCGATGGTCTGGACAAGTGCCCGAACACCAAGGAAGGCCGCCAGATTGACGCTACCGGATGCGAAAGCGACTTTGACAAGGATGGTATCCCCGATGCCGATGACCGCTGCCCCAACACCAAGGCCGGCGCCAAGGTCGATAGCACGGGTTGTGCCGCTGACACCGACAAGGACGGCGTTCCCGATGATCTGGACAAGTGCCCCAATACTCCGGAAGGCGCCGAAGTGAACTTTGAAGGTTGCGAAGGCGACCGCGATGGCGACGGCGTTCCCGACGCTCAGGACAAGTGCCCGAACACCAAGGCCGGCACACCTGTGGACAGCACCGGTTGTACTGCAGATGCCGACAAGGACGGTGTACCCGATGCTATGGACAAGTGCCCCAACACTCCGGAAGGCTCTTCTGTAGACAGCACGGGTTGCGTCTCTGACTTTGACAAGGACGGCGTGTCCGACGATTTGGACAAGTGCCCCAACACCAAGGAAGGAACCGTGGTCGACAGCACGGGCTGCCCCATCGATACCGACAGGGACGGCGTGTTTGACGGCCTTGACAAGTGCCCGAACACCGAAAAGGACATTCAGGTGGACAGCACCGGTTGCCCCATGGACATTGACCACGACGGCGTGCCCGACCATCAGGACAAGTGCCCCTACACCCTCGAAGGTGTGAAGGTGGATGCCAAGGGTTGCCCGCTCAACAAGAAGCAGGACCTGAACAAGCTGAAACAGGGTATCCAGTTCCAGACCAACTCCACCAAGTTCACCAAGGACAGCTATGGCACCTTGAATGACATCGTGGCTCTCCTGAAGCAGATTCCGTCGGCCAACCTGGAAGTCCAGGGCCACACCGACAACGTGGGTAAGCCCGAAAAGAACAAGGAACTGTCTCAGGCTCGCGCTCAGGCTGTGGTGGATTACTTCATCCAGCAGGGTGTTGAATCTAACCGTCTCCGTGCAGTTGGATTCGGCGATGAAAAGCCCATTGCAAGTAACGGAAGCAAGCACGGTCGTAAGCAGAACCGCCGCGTGGAACTGGTTCCTTTCGAAAAGTAATCAAACCCTTTTGAAAAAGAAGACGGTCGCAAAGGCCGTCTTTTTTTATCTTTTGAACGACGTCATTCGGAGTGCTGTTATGTCCAAGAAAGTCCTGGTTACAGGTGCCGCAGGTTTCATCGGTTGCGAAGTTTCGCTAATCCTTCTTTCCAAGGGTTATGAGGTTGTTGGCATTGACAACCTGAACGACTACTATCAGGTCTCGCTTAAAGAGGACCGCCTGAAACGCTTGGACAATCCAAGTTTCCGATTTGAGAAAGTGGACCTTTCCGATGCCGCCTCCATCAAGGGCCTTTTTGAGCGGGAACATTTTGACGGCGTTATCCACCTTGGCGCCCAGGCGGGTGTGCGTTACAGCCTGGTGAACCCCCAGGCCTACATCGACAGCAACATCACGGGTTTCTTGAACATTTTGGAAGGTTGCCGTTTCAATCCGGTGGAACACTTGACCTATGCCTCTTCTAGCAGCGTCTATGGACGGAACACCAAGACGCCTTTTTGCACCGAAGATCCTGTCTGCATGCCTTCTAGCTTGTATGCCGCTACCAAGCGCAGTAACGAGCTGATGGCGGAAACCTACCATCATCTTTACAAGATTAACGCTACCGGCCTAAGGTTCTTTACCGTTTACGGCCCCTGGGGCAGGCCCGACATGGCGCCCTGGCTTTTTGCAGATGCCATTTTGCACGACAAGCCCATCAAGATTTTCAACAACGGGAACATGATGCGGGACTTTACCTACATCGATGACATTGCCCAGGGGGTGGTCCGCGTGTTCGAAGCTGGAATCGGCAAGAAGGAGTGCCGCCTGTACAACATCGGTCACGGCAATCCGGTGAACTTGCTGGACTTTGTAAAGACTCTCGAGAGGCATTTGGGAAAGACTGCCGAAAAGATTTACATGCCCATGCAGCCCGGCGACGTAGAGGTTACCTGGGCCGATACGAAGGCTCTGGAACAAGATGTTGGCTACACGGCAGATACCGATCTGGACACAGGCATCAAGGCCTTTGCCGAGTGGTTCAAGGGATATAACCGCTAGCTCTGTTTTGGCGCGGCCTTGAATACCCACTTTTTATAAAGCGTAAAACTCACCAGCACGTAAACCACGTTGGCCACGATGTTGGCAAAATAGGTGGGCTTCATGAACTGTGAGATCCAAGTTGTAAAGTTTGCACACCAGGTGGCGTTTGCGAGGGTGTAGGCGGCAAGTTCCAGCACCAGCAGGTTTACACCGTAAGACACCAGAAACACGATGATGAAGCGGACGATTTCTGCACGCTTCTTGTTGTGGCTCTTGAAATTCCAGATGCGGTTGCACAGGTAGCTGTTACAACCGCCGGCAACGAATCCCAAGAAGTTGGAAAGTTCTACGTTCCAGTCCAGTATTTGGTGCAACACCCAGACTACGGCGAGGGTGATGAGAGTGTTCAACACCCCGATGACATTGTATTTGAGAAAGTGAATCACGGGAAAAGCCGCTGAGCTTTAGATTTCAACAAGGATTCCCGCCTGGAGGAAGACATAGCCTTTACCCACGTGGTCCAGGAATTCGTAACCGCTCATGACGAGGATAGAAGAGTAGTCCCCGTTCTTGATGTCAAGCCCACCGCCGACTTTCCAGAAAAGCTGATGGTCGCTCCCGATAAGGTAGCCGATGTCGCCTGTGGCGACGGGTAAGATCTGGCTTCCGATGGGCAGGCGAATCCAGAGGGCTCCGCTTAAGGGGACCAGTCCGACGTTGTCGATTTCTTGATAGCCACTGCCCGCACCTACGAACAGCATTTGGTCTATGCGGTACCACAGGTGCCCATAAATATTTAGGTTGAATTTGGTTATTTCACTTGCGTGATTGACAACGCCAGCCTGCAAATCCATGGTAAATGCATTCGCTGGAATTACAGTGAATGCGATGACGAACAGGATGGCGGTCAGGATGCGTTTCATATAACTAGATCTCTAACTAAAATATAATCTCTTTTTTGAATAAATTTCACATCAAAGTCAATTATTCGTCTGAACGGGCTTCGCGGGCCCAACCACCGGATTTTTCCTTGCAAAATGAAAGGAAAAATCCTTTGAGTATTGCCGTGTTCATTGTTGTAAAATAATAAGCTCCGGGAACAATCTTGAAAATGCCTGCAAGCCAAAGGAAAAACAAAATTCCAAGAGAAATACGATATGGCCCATAGAACCATGCCAATGGTACATTCACGAGGAAGAGCAGAATGAAAATATGGGGAGAAAACCAACGTAAAATCTTGTGAGAAAAGAATAAATAACAACGCAAGGGCCTAAGTGGATTAAGGAGCGGGATATAAGAAAGCAAGTAATTGAAATTGGCACGTCCGATACGGACTTTTCTTCGATATTCTCCAGTGGTTTCTTTAGAAGTCTGTTCGGTGCCGATGGCGCTGGAAATGAATGTGCAATAGTAACCTTTTTGTAGAATCTTGGTGGTGACAAAAAAGTCGTCCATGACGCTTTTCTTAGTGGGCAAGTCGGTGTAAAGTTCTTTGCGTATGGCGTAAAGGGCTCCGTTTCCACCAATGAGCAAGTCCATCATGCCCTCGAACTTCTTGATTTCGGATTCCAAATCCCAATAGGCGCTTTCTCCCCAGCCTAATTCTGCGCCACTTTTATCTGTGAGAATCAGATGTCCGCAGGCACAACCGATTTTTTTGTCTCTGAAGGGAACGGTAAGTTTGCGGATGACATTTGGAAATAGCATGGTATTAGCATCGCAGAAAAGCAGGATTTCACCATTGGCCTGTTTTTGCAATCTGTTTAACATGGCGGCCTTACCTGCGTTCTGAGGGGCCTTGATGAGAGTGATTCCCTGGTCTTTGTACCGTTCTACGATTTCGGCAGTTTTGTCGGCGGAACCATCGTCACCAATAAGAATTTCCAGTTTTTCTTTGGGGTAGTCCAGTTCCAGCAGGTTCTGGATTTTGCGTTCAATGACGGCTTCTTCGTTGTATGCCGAAATCAAGATGGAAACAGTGGGCAGATTCTCTCCATTGACAACCTTGCCGCCTTTTCGCTTGAATATCTCGCTGACAAAAGGGAGGGTAATGGGGAACAGCACATAACAATGAACTACCAGGAGCAGTAGAACCCAAAAAGCTATCTGCAAGTAGAAAAGAACCTGTTCGTTCATCGTTCAATCCATTCTTTTTCTTTTTCCAGGAACTTGTCCAACAGCATCTGCATCTCTTGTGGCGACATGGAGTCTGCCACAGTCAATATAGAAAGTCCCTTGGGAGCCACCAGCACAAAAGAGGGGAGAACGTTCAGTTCCCACACTTCGGAGAAACATTTTTTTGCGGTGGCCTTTTTCCCGTCGCAGACAATGGGCGATTCGGAATCCACATCCAGCTTGACGGGGTAAAATTTCTTGTTCAAAATGGAGGCTACCGTGGGGTTCATATAGACATTTTTGTCCATCACCCGGCAGGGAATGCACCAGTCGGCGTACATGTCCACGAAAATAAGCTTGGGTTCGGTCTTTGCCTTTTCAAGAGCGGTGCTGTAATCCATCCACTGGACTAGGGATTGGGGGATAACCGGTGCCTTTCCGGAGTTTGGTGCTGCAAAAACAACACCCGACAAAAAGACGACGTAGAAAATGATACCGGCAAGGGGGCGAAACATGGGCTAGTCCTCCCCCCGCCTGCGCGCCGGTACTGTCTTGTTCTGCTCGATTAGCGTGTCCAGCCGGTCAATGACCGCTTTCTGGAACGGGACCCACATGTCCCTGTCGTCGAGGATGGCGTTCGCCTTCTTGAGGAATTGATCCCTGCTGTAGCCTGCCGAATCCAGGATTATTTTGCGCTTGATTCGGGCTGTGGGGGAATCCTTGCCGTACATCTGTTCGACAATCAGCAGTTCCGTATAGGTGTTCACGAATTTCTGGTCTACCGAAGGGGCTTTTTTATCACAACCGGACTGTAG
>JAFVTX010000002.1 GCA_017503015.1 Fibrobacter sp.
AGGCACAGCAAGACCGTAAGTCCAAGAATCATCAAGAAGCGCCCGGCGACGCTTTTTAAACTCTTGATAATTCGTGGTTGAACGTCGGTCATGACGGTTTTCAGGTTTCGCTTTCCAGGGCGTTTTCGAAAAGGCCTTCTACATATTCGGCCTTGCTGAAAGGCACCAGCTGGTCGATGCGTTCGCCCATGCCAATCCAGCGGATGGGAATCTGCAGGGAGCTTGCGATGGAAAGCACTGCTCCGCCGCGGGCCGTGCCGTCTAGCTTGGTGACCACCAGGCCCGTAAGGGGGAAGCTCTGGTTGAAAATCTTGGTCTGGTTGATGGTGTTCTGACCGGTGTTGCCGTCAATGACCAGCCACATGTCGTGAGGCATGTCGGGGTTCACCTTCTTGATGACGCGGACTATCTTCTTGAGTTCTTCCATCAGGTAGTCCTTGTTGTGCAGACGGCCTGCGGTATCGATGAGCACCACGTCGCAGCCGCGGGCCACAGCCGCATTGCAAGCATCAAACGCCACGGCTGCAGGGTCGGAACCTTCTTGATGTTTTACGAATTCGGCGCCGCTACGTTCGGCCCAGGTTTCCAGCTGGTCGATGGCCGCCGCACGGAAGGTATCGCAGGCGGCAATCATCACCTTCTTGCCTTCGTCCTTGAGGCGGGCGGCAAGCTTACCGATTGTGGTGGTCTTGCCGGCACCGTTTACACCGATGACCAGCACCACATGGGGCTTGCCCTTGAGTTCAAAGGGGGGAGGGTCTTTCAAGAGGCGTTCCGCCTCGCTCCGCATAATGTCAAGAACCTGCTCGGTGGTCAGTGACTTGCCGAGAGCCTGCTCGCGTAAGGCGTCGGTCAACAGGAATGCGGCTTCGACACCCACGTCGGCCTTGATGAGGTGCTCTTCCAGCTCTTCCAGGGTTTCGTCGGTAATTTTCCCGGCGCCTACAATACCCTTGAGCTCGCCCATAAGGGCGTCACGGGTCTTGGCAAGGCCGCTCTTGATGGCAGAAAAAAGTCCCATTATACCAGGCTCTCGACCTTATCGACCAGACCGTAGGCCCTGGCCTCTTCGGCGCTCATAAAGTTGTCGCGTTCGGTGTCCTTGTCGATTTCTTCGATGCTATGGCCCGAAGTTTCGGCAAGAATCTTGCCCGTGATGTTACGGATGCGGAGCATTTCTTCGGCCTGGATCTGGATATCGCTAGCGGGCGCCACGATTTCGCCGTGAATCAGGGGCTGGTGGATCATGATACGGGCATTGGGCCAGGCGTAACGCTTGCCCTTGGCACCGGAGGTGAGGAGGACAGCTCCCATGGAGGCGGCCTGACCACAGCAGACGGTAACCACGTCGCTCTTGATGGCGTTCATGCAGTCGTAAATGGCAAGACCGCTAGAAATCACTCCGCCCGGGCTGTTGATAAAGAACACGATGTCTTCGTGGTTCAGGGAATCCAGGTACAGGAGCTGCTTGACGATGCGTTCGGCGCTTTCGTCATCCACTCCGCCCCACAAAAAAATCCTGCGCTTGGAGGCGAGGAACTCCTCGGCCTTTTTCATCATTTCGGGTGTCTGGTTTTCTTTCTTTTCGCTACAGTCAGCCATAATGAATCCTTTTTGTTCAAGTATAATTTAGAAATTATTCAACACTGAATTATCGCCATTTCCTTGCAAAATGTAAAGATTCCTATATTTGGCCCATGCCCGCGTGCAACGATAAAATTTTGGTAGGCCTTGTCAGTCCCGAAGTCCTCTCCGCCATAGAGTCGGACTCCATGCACCCCGTGTTTCTGGACCTGCAAGCCTGTTCGGCGCTAGAAATCCGGTATGACTTTTTCGAAGAGTCCCTCTGGCCGGGCCTTTCGGCGCGGGTCCGGAAGGTAGCGCCCCACGCCATGCAGATAGGCACCATCCGCCTCAAGCGGGATGGCGGGGCCTTTCAGGATTCCCGTGCCGGAGACCGCCTGCCCCTGTGGAAAAACATCCTGGAAGCGGAGCAGGTGCCGGGCTGGCTGGACCTGGAGCAGGACTGCCTCTACGACTACGAAAAGCTGTCCGCCCTGGCCGACCGCCGGAATGTAAAAATCCTTATCTCTCAGCACAATTTTTCCCGCACGCCTACGGACATGGAACTGCGGGATTACGCCCGAGACGTTTCCCGCCTAGGGGCCGAAGGTCTGAAAATTGCTGCCATGTGCAACTCCGAAGAGGACTGTGACCGTCTGTACAGGTTCACGCAGAAATTTTCTGGCGACTTTGAACTTTTTGCCGCCTTCGGCATGGGTGACCTTGGCCGGGTAAGCCGAATCTGGTCCCTGAAAGAGGGGGCGAACCTGACCTACGGGGCCATTGGCCAAGTGGCTGCCCCCGGTCAAATCCAGGTGCCGGTGATGGCGGAAGCCCTTGAAAAACTGTCGGATTTCCATTCCAAATTCGAAATTTCCGCATTTTTGAACGAAAAATGACGGTTTTCCTTTTTTTATCCTTATTTTTTGGCAAAAAGGCCTTAAATTTTCTAAATATCTATCTTGTAGATAGAGGATAATGATATGCGTCTTTCTGAACGGTTTGTAGATAATTGCATTTTGATCAATTCTCCTTGCGAAACCAAGGAGGCCATTCTGAACGAACTGGTGGATACTCTTTGCAGCGCCTATAAGCTGGAACATCGCGACGAAATTTTTGAGGCCGTCTGGAACCGCGAAAAGACCCGTTCCACCGGTATCGGTTGCGGCCTGGCCGTGCCCCACGCCAAGATTGACTACGTGGACCGCATGTGCATGGTGGCCGCCACTGTCGAAAAGGGCCTGGACTTCGAGTCCTTTGACGGCGAACCCGTTTATTTGCTGATTCTCATCGTAAGCCCCGGAAACACTGTCGGACCGCACCTGAAGGCCCTGTCTTCGGTGAGCCGCCTCCTGGCCGACGGCAACGTCCGCAAGGAGCTGATTGCCGCCAAGACCCCGGCGGAGTTCCTGACTATCCTCAAGGGCGCCGAGGATAAGTACCTGTAGGCGGCAAAAGCCGCCTGTAGATACTAGTTACTAGTTCTAAGTTACTAGATATTTTTGTATAAAATTCTAGTAACTAGCGAAGCGTAACTTGGAACTTAGAACTCGCCATCCCTTGACAACCTCCTGTCCCTTTTATATATTTGCACCCACCTCGGACGGTTAGCTCAGTTGGTTTAGAGCGCTGCTTTCACACGGCAGAGGTCACTGGTTCAAATCCAGTACCGTCCACTCGAAAGGTCCTGCTTCGGCGGGGCCTTTTTGTTTTTGTCCGGGGCGTTTTAGACCGCGGGACAACCGTTGGTTACAAGAGGCGCCGCCTAAACCTGCCCGAAGAACAAGTCCGAAAGGGCAGAGCGGAACTGGTTGATGCGGTCGGCGCTGGGTTCCCGGTGTGGCCAGGTGAAGTTGCTCAGGAGGACTACAGCCGCTCCCTTTTCGGGGTCGGCCACGATGCTTGCTCCGGTAAAACCGGTTTTTCCGAAGGTGCGGGGGGAGCGGCGGCTTCCCATGAACCGTTCGGCGTTCAACTCCCAGCCGAGGGCCGTTTCTGCACCCACCTCCGGGGCGAAGGCGTTGTGGCTTACCAGGTCAAGCAGCCCCTTGGGGGCGACGGTCTTGCCTTCGAAGACACCGTCGTTCAAGACCATCTGCACAAAGCGGAGCAGGTCGGGGACGGTGCTGAACATGCCGGCAGAACCTACGGGGAAAAGTTTCCGGAGCACCCAGGCGCTTTCGTCGTGAATTTCCCCCTGGATGGTGCGGCCCCGGAATTCGCATTCTTCCGTGGGCATGATCTGCTCCTTTGGGAACCGGTCCAGCGGGTCCCAGCCGGAACGCTCCATCTGTAGCGGCTCGAAGAAGGTCTCTTGCCCCAGCTGCTGCAGGGACTTTCCGGTGAGGCGGTTCAGCACGATTCCCAGCAGCACGCTGGGCGGGTTTCCGTAGTTGAAGGCCTTGCCCGGCGGAATCTGGAACTGGTAGGTGAACAGGGCCTCCAGAATCTTTTCGGGCGGAAGAGTCCGGAGAGTCTTCATGGGCACCCGGTAGTCCAGGCTATGGGTCAGCAGGTGGAAAATCCGGATGTCGCCCCGGTAGTTGGTGTGCAGCTCCGGAATGAAGTCTATGACCTTGGCGTCAACATCCAGTTCGCCCCGCAGAATGCTGCACAGGGCAAGAGTCGAGGTGGGGCAGACCTTGGTAAGGGAGGCAATGTCGAAGAGGGTGTCTTCGGCAGTGTCCAGCGCAACGACGTGCCGCGAACCGTCGGGCAGTACAAAGCCTGCCACGGCCTTGCTAAAGATGCCCTGGGCTTTGCCCTGGATGAGCAGTTCCTGGATGGTCGCTTTGTTGAACATGTTCCTTCTTCCCCCTTTGTCATCCTGAGGCGGAGCCGAAGGATCCAGACACGAATTTTATACCATCAACTGACGGCCAAGAACTTGTGTCCTGGATGCTTCGTCGCGCAGCTCCTCGGCATGACGTAAGGAAACGTCATTACAAATCAATAACGCGGTCGTTCTGCAAGAGCTGCTCGAAGGTCTGCCTTTCGCGGATGACCTTCAGTTCGCCATTAGTGTACATGGTCTCGGCGGCGTAGCGGCGGCTGTTGTAGTTGCTGCTCATGGCGGCACCGTAGGCACCAGCATCATGGAGAATCAGCAAGTCGCCGACCTTTGCTTTCGGGAGCTTGCGGGTCACCACGAAGCCACCTTCTTCCTGCGTGAACACGTCACCAGATTCGCAGAGCGGGCCTGCCACCACTGCGTCGACCATCTCGTTCATTTCGCGACCGTCGCGGGCGATGATGGAAATGGCGTGGTAGCTACCGTAGAAGCTCGGGCGCACCAGGTCGGTAAAGCCCGCGTCGAGCAGGTAGAATAAATTGTCGCCCTGCTTTTTGACGGCGCGGATTTCGGCCATCAGGTAACCGCTTTCGGCCACCAGGTAGCGACCGGGTTCCACTTCCAGGTGAACCTCGTGGCCGATGCTCTGCTGGATGTTCTTGCGGGCCTTGTCCCACAGGTCGTAGTAGGCCTGCATGTCGATGCGGTTGCCCTTGTCTTCTTCGTGGTACGGAATCGGGAGGCCGCCCCCTGCACTGATGGTGCGCAAATGAGAGCCCAGGCGGCGGCTAGCGTCCACCATGGCGTCGCAAACCTGCGAGAGGTGCTCGAAGTCGGAGCCGGAACCGATGTGCATGTGGAGTCCTGTAATCCACATCCCGTTTGCCTGCGCGAGCTTGACGCAGTCCTTGATCTGTTCGTGCCACACGCCGTGCTTGCTAAGCGGGCCGCCGGTATTCACCTTGCTGGAATGCCCGTGGCCGAAGCCCGGGTTCACGCGGAGCGTAAGTTCCGACTTCACGCCGAAATCGGCCAGCTGCTGGATCATGTCGGGGGAACCCACGTTCACCGCGATGTCGTACTTCTTCACGAGTTCAAGCGCGTCCTTGTCAAAGATATCTGCGGTGTAAACAATCTCGGGAGCCTTGCCCTTCTGTTGGCCGCCCTTGAAACCCGCCTTCAACGCGCGCACGATTTCGCCTGCAGAGACGGCATCCACCACGCCGCCCAGCTTGCGCACCAGCGCTACGATGGAGAGGTTCGGGCAAGCCTTCTGGGCAAAACGCACGGTGTCGAAAACCTGAACTTCCTTCACGCGCTTCTCAATGGTGGCGCGATCATAGAGCCAGAGGGGGGTGCCGTACTGTTCGGCAGCCTTCACGAAAACTTCTTGAGGGATGGAATAATTTGTCATACGACGAAAATTTAGTTTTTTATTATGCGGGAGGGGCCCCAGCTCGGAGTTGCGAAGGCCGCACGGGCCCCTCCCTGCACCCTCCCCATCCTGGCGCAAGCGCCAACCTTACGGCTCAACCATGGCCATACAAGTATGGCCGCGGCACTCGCCTTGATCGGTTGTGGCCGACGCTTCTATTCTCTAGCCGCTTTACACTATTTGTTAAATTAGACAGTTGTCACGCTACAGACTTTTTTATTTTATAAAAAAGGTTTCGGTGATCCGAAACCTCTCTCGTCTTTCGTCTGTAGGGCCGTGGTTCGGCGATGCTCACCAACCTAGGCCCGTTCTTTCGTCTAGATTACACGTGCTTGATCTTGTTGTCGCCTTCGTCCCAGTACTGACCGTCGCAGACGAACTTGTATTCGTAAACGCCGGAGTCGAGGGTGACCTTGCCGACCCAGAGACCGGTCTTCTTGTCCTTCTTGAGCATATCCTTGTCGATAGCCCAGTTGTTGAAGGAACCGGCAACGGAAACGGTAGTGGCCAGGGGGCAGTTGGCTTCGAACACCACGGCGACCTTCTTGGAGGCCTTGGGGGCGGCTTTCTTTGCCGGAGCGGACTTAACGGCAGCCTTTTTCTCGGCAGCGGGCTTAGCAGCCTTGGGGGCGGCAGCCTTAGTGGCGGTCTTCTTGGCCGGGGCGGCCTTTACCGCAGCCTTCTTGGCAGCGGGTGCCTTTGTTGTCTTAGCAGTAGCTTTGGTCATAGTTATCTCCTTTACTTAGTCCGCGCCAAAGATAGTAAAAAAAAGTTTAACTGTCTAATAAAAAAGTGAAATTATGCCTAAAACTACGGATTATACACTGATAATTGCCTCAAAAAAGGCGAAAAAAACGGGTTCGTGGTCAAAAAAAGAAGAAAGTTGTTGTAAAAAACAGGACAATAATCTATTTTTTCATCAAATAACTTAAAAAGGAGTATTCCCAAATGAAAAAGAGCTTAACTCTCATGTTGGCCGTTACGTCGGCGTTTTTCTTCGCCTGTAGCGACGACAGCAGTTCGGACAGCGGTACCAATGGTGGCAGCGTTACTATTGAGGTGTCCGGAACCATCTCTGTTGACCAAGAAAACAAGGCTGTTGTCGTTGCCATCTCCAACGCCGAAGACGTGTGCGTCAACGAAAACAATACTTATGCTTGGAAGAATGTGGATTTCGGTGTAGATTCTTCTTTCGCAAAATACCTATTCTTGGGCGATACCCTGGTGGTAATCGATTGCGAAGAAATAGGTAAGGATGGCGAACCTAGGTATTGCGACGACGAGGGTCAGATGTTTGTTGGCGGCAAGGCCGATGACCTGAACGGCACCTGGAAGTCCGTTTATTGCATGTACGATACGGACGATGAAACGAGCCAATGCTTCAAGGCTTGTAAGGACGTCCCTGGTGGCAAGCTCACCGAAGAAGAAATGGCGAAGATGTACGAGGACATGTTCAGTTCCATGAGCGAGTTGGATATGGATGCGGAACCTGAAGTGGACCAGAAAATGATGGACCGCATGACCTGCCTTGACGACAATGATTTGAGAAAGTTCCCGGAATCGATCATGAAGATATCGGGTAATTCAATAACTTCCAAGGTTACCTATAGCTATGGTGATGATGACAACTTTGACGACTACATGAATTCCAGATTCATGTCCAAGTTCTACAAGAACCTGGCAAAGGGCGATCCTTCGATTCCCGACACCTACTACCTGACCGAAGAAGATTCCTCTGGTGTGGAACAGTACATCAAGTCGGCCGGTATTGAAGTGACGAAGCAGACCAAGAACAGCGTCACCTTCAAGTTTGCAGACCAGACTTTCTCGGTGGATGTCAAGAAATTCAACAATTCTGTTGACGGACGTGAATTTGCCATGTCTGTTTCCTTCAACAGCATGAGCTGCGACCTAGAAGCCGAAGAAGGGGAAGTGACCAAGAGCACTTGCAAGGCTGAATATGGCGAATTCTTTGACAAGGAAACCGTAAAGGATGCTGCCGGCAACAAGATTACGGTCGCCTATGAATACGAAAAGTCCAACGAAAAGGATTTTGACCGTTGCACCGACAAGATGGTGGATTCTGTGTATGCCGCCATCAAGGGTAAGGGTGGTTCGAGCGACGACGAATGTGATCGTATAATTCAAGAGTACTATGCTTGCTCCGCAAGTGGTTCCATTAACAGTAATTGTGACTTTGTGGCCTACCAGGAATGTGTAGCTGCCGCCACAGAAGACGACACCTATGATGTTTCCAGCCCCGATTGGGAACTCTACAAGAAGGCAACTTCTTCTGCTGAACTTGCCAAGAAAAAGTTCCTCAAGAATGCCCGCAAGATTGCCCGCAAACTGGAAAAGTTTGCCGAATAAGAAAAGGCTATTTGCTTGAAAATGATCCCGGCCTCTTGGGTCGGGATTTTTTATTTTTGTAGAAAGCCGAGAAATAGCGGCAAGAGGTTTTTATGAACGTTACGATGCAAGAGGTAATGAAAGAGTCCGGCGTGGCATTCGGTACCAGCGGTGCCCGCGGACTTGTGACCGCCATGACGGACCGGGTGTGCTATGTGTATGCCCGCTCCTTTATCAAGTACTGTGAAGCAAGTTACAAGTGCGAGCACACCATCGCCATTGCAGGCGACCTGCGGCCCAGTACCGAACGGATTTTGAAAGCCCTTGTAAAGGCGGGCGAGGACAGCTCCTGGAAGGTGGTCTATTGCGGTCGTATCCCGAGCCCGGCCATTGCACTGTATGGTATCGACAAGAAGCTCCCCACCATCATGGTGACGGGGAGCCACATTCCTGCAGACCGTAACGGCATCAAGTTTAACCACCCCCAGGGCGAAATCACCAAGAAAGACGAGCAGGGAATCGTTTCCCAGTCCGTTGATTTTGACGAATCGATTTTCGATGCGGCAGGCATGCTGAAATCGGCGCCGGAGCTGCCGACGGTTGAAGCCGAGGCCGAAGAAAATTACCTGAAACGCTACCCTGCGTTTTTCGGGAGCAAGGCCCTTTCGGGGCTTACCATCGGGGTCTATCAGCATTCTGCTGTGGGTCGCGACATCGTGGTGAAGGTTCTGGAAAGCCTGGGCGCTACCGTAAAGCCCTTCGCCAGGAGCGAGACGTTTATTCCGGTAGATACCGAAGCCATCCGTAAAGAAGACGAAGAACTGGCTCGGGATTTTGCCCATAAGGATTTTGTGGACGCCATCTTCAGTACCGACGGGGATTCTGACCGGCCGCTTTTGGCGGACGATACCGGCATGTGGCTCAGGGGCGACGTGCTGGGCATCCTCGCTGCCCAGGCGCTGGGTATCCAGCGCATTGCAACTCCCGTGAGTTGCAACACGTCGCTTGAAAAGTCGGGCAGCTTCGAAAAGATTTGCCGTACCCGCATAGGCAGCCCCTACGTGATCGCCGGCATGGAAAGCCTGGTGGACAGTGCCGACCCTGCCGTAAGTGTCGCCGGTTACGAGGCCAACGGAGGGTTCTTGCTGCAGACGGATTTGACCCGTGAATTTGCGGAACATGACAGCAGCGGTAACGAGACGCGGGTGACCCGCACCCTGCCGGCACTCCCCACCCGTGACGCCCTGCTCCCCATGCTTGCCGTGATGGTGCGTGTCCGGGAAGAGCGGATGTGCGTGGTGGACCTGCTGAAAAAACTCCCCAAGCGCTTTACGCTCAGTGACCGCCTCAAGGAATTCCCGACGGAAACCTCTAAGGCAAAGCTAGCCGAAATCCGCGAGCAGAAACTGGGCAAGAAACTTTTTGGCGCCCTTACGGCAAAGCCTAGCCGTTTTGCAAAGCCCGATGCCAATGGCAACATGCCCGCACCCTTCCACGGCGATATCGTCTCCATCGACGAGACCGACGGCTACCGCATGGAATTCGATTCTGGAGACATCGTGCACCTGCGGCCCAGCGGAAACGCTCCGGAATTTCGCTGCTACGTAGAAACCGGCGATAAGGAGCGCTCCGCGGAACTCCTCGCCGGTTGCATGAAGATTATGGAAGGCTGGCGGAAATAATTTGGAAGGTTAGTTTCCTGTTGGGACAGGAGGCATGACAACGCCATATTTTCCGTTATTGCATTGATACATGCAGTCGGCAGCACTGCTCCAGACGCTTATGGTAAGTTGTGCGACCTTTCCGTTTTCTTTACTGCAGCTAAACCCGTTGATGGGGTGTGTTCCGCAGCTATAGTTGGGCCGCTGGCAGTTGCTCCCGGGAGGGCATTTGTCGATGGTACTTTTATATTTCCAATAGCCTTCGTTGCAGATA
Source organism: Fibrobacter sp. (assembly GCA_017503015.1). Classification (NCBI taxonomy): domain Bacteria; kingdom Pseudomonadati; phylum Fibrobacterota; class Fibrobacteria; order Fibrobacterales; family Fibrobacteraceae; genus Fibrobacter; species Fibrobacter sp. Next base: position 10,074 of record JAFVTX010000002.1, read on the forward strand.
AGGTTTATTTCATTGACGGTCATTTCATCGCCTGATGGAGTGCAGTTGTCTCCGATGATGGCGAGCCTCCACCCATTATTGCGGCATACGGCATAAGCGCCTGTTTCGCAGTCCTTGACCGTGTCATAGTCTTGGCAGGTGCCTCCGTCTACATCGGAAACGTGCTTGCAAGTTTCTTCTGTGCTGGAGCTGCTATTGACGCAATACTCCGTCAATCCCTTGTTGCAAAGTTGTGTTGCGGAGTAGCATTCTAGGGTGAGGGCTTGGCAGGTTACGGCCAAAGACGAACTGGAATTGTCGTCAAGGGATGCCGATGAACCGCCTTCGGTTGCCGAACTTTCTGCGGTTGCGGAACTGTTGACTGTTGCCGAGCTTTCTGCTGTTGCGGAGCTCTCGATGTTGTCAGAGCTATCGCCACCGTTGCTTTCAGAGGAGTTTTCCTCGATGTCCGGCCCGTTGACGCTAGCGCTGCTGCTGTCGTCGCAGGCCGTAAGCGTAAAGGTCAGTGCTGCTGCGGCAAACCCGCAAGCGATTTTTAAAAGACGTTGTTTCATGGCGAGTTTCCTTTTTTAAAGTCTGGTCCAAACGTTGTTGATGCACTGGTAATTGTAGCTTTCGACGGTCATCTGTTCACCCTCGTTTGTGCAGGGGGCTCCATCGGGCAATATTCCATGGTCGTCGCTCTTGTTGTTGCCGCAATCCATCATGGGGTCGCATTGTTGGACAAATTCTTCCCATTTGCCACTTTGGTTGCAGGAATAGCGTATTTGATCGCTTGGGTAATCATCTTCTGGATCATTGTAGGTATAGAGCCATCTCATGGGGTCTTTGCCATAACTGCAGGATTCGTTTAGCCAATCGGTTTTGAGGCAGTATTTCTTGAGTTTTGTTTTCAGACATAGAGTGTAGTCATCGTATCCGCAGTAGGGTTTGGTGGGGTCACAGTCATTCGTCACGAACCAGCGATTGCTAACGCACATATAGGTGGTTGTGTTGTCGCTGCAATCAGTCATGAGAGTGAAGTCGTTTTCGTCGCAGTTCCACCTGTCGTTCCCATCGATACCGGAAATATTGGCACAGCTTTCGGCAACCTGCCAAGTACCGCCTTTACAGACGTAGTCGAGGTTTGTTGCGCAGTCGAAAGCCTTGGTACCATCCATGCAGGGGGTCATGGCGCAGCCTTGTGTTATGAGGCATTCGTTGTCCGTAATGTGGGAGCAGGTTTCTACGGAGTTAGAGCTAAGTTCCGCGGAGGAGGAACTAGTGCCCGTGGATGTTGAAGAGCCTCCCTCTTGACTCGTTGAGGAATTGCCATTTTGGCTTGTGGCAGATTTCTCGTTGCTATCGGCGGAGTCTCCGGTTGTCTCGGAGCTGGTGACGGTCTCGCTAGAAAGCCCATCCAGGTCATCGCTCGAGGGCCCGCTACTACTGTCGTCGCAGGCGACAAGCGCAAAGGCGAGTGCCGCCGCGGCAAGTCCGCAACTAAATTTCGTGAATTTCAGTTTCATATCGTTGCTCCTTTTTTAGTACTGTCTATTTGCCCACCCCGTACTAAAGTCCAGGTCGATGCATTTGCCTGACGGTTTTTCTATTGTCTTCGTTTCCTTGACGATTTCGGCTTCAAGGTTTACATTACTGCAATAAACAAACAGGAATGCATAGAGTTTTTCTTCTGTCGAATAGCTGCAGCCCTCCATTTCTACGACGGTAACCGTCATGGAGTTTGCACTGACCGCAGTCAAGACGTTTGGCCTTCCGTCGCCTGCGACCACCAGTACATAGGCACCATAATCTTCAGCACCGTCGGCGCTGCAGGTTCCACCGGCCTTGAGTTCTTCGATTTTGTTCTGGATTGATTTCATCCCTTCTATTTTCTCGTCGGGAAGCTTGTAGATTCCGGGCTTATCGAAGTTCAACGAGGAACTGTTGTTGTCGCCTTCGCTGGTTGAAGGAGCCGTATCGGTCTTGTTCCGGACAACCGTTGCCGCGAGGACAGAATTGTCGTAATGGAGGTCCGGGATTCCGTACTGGACAATAAAGCTGTTGGGATCTTTGCCGGAAACGGGAGTGGATTCGCTATGAGTAGGGCTGGAATCGTTTTCTGCACCGGAGGAGCTCTGCTCTACAGTGTTACTGGAACTTTCCACGCCGGGAGAAACCATCAGGGAACTGGAAGAAAGTTCCGCCTTGTTGGGGCTTTCGGAACTAGAGGACGGATTTTCGGAAGCGGAGGATACCGACCCTTGACCTTCGGCCATTTCATTAGTTTCTTCGGCGGTACCAGCAAGACCGCTCGTGGAATCGGCGCATCCTGTGCCCAAGAAGGCCACAAGGAAAAATAGCGCGAATAAATACAAGAGGAATGGCTTATTCATTTTCGCACTCCTTCACGTTTTTGGTCAAGGGGAAGAGCTGGAGGTTCAGGCGGTACACCTGGTCGATGTTTTTGTCGTCAGCGGCGATGGCGATAATTTGGCGGCGGCATTCGTCCAGCACCTTCACGATGCGTTCGTAACTTTCGCGGGACACTCCCATGGTCACTCCGCTGAAGTTGCGCTGTTCAACAGGCAAATCCAACGCAGGGGTAGCAAGCTTGGACATCTGGCGGTGCATTCCCCTGAGTGCAAGCCGCGTGGCGTCCGGCGTTCCTGTGATGGATGATTCTGCCTGCACGAAAGCGCTGTCCCCTGCCTTCTTCAGGAGACCCGCCTTCGTGAGGAAGTTCAGACTCTGCTGGACTTCTGCCGCGGTCATTTCGGGGTAGCATTTCTTGGCGATTTCGCCCGGAGTGGCGCCCGGCATCAGGGGCGCAAGTTCACGTACAACGGGGTTCTGCCAGGAATCGTAAAACTCGAACAGGTCGCCTTCTAGCACGCGGACCTTGTGGATCTTGGCAATGGCGAGCATATTTTCGTAGGCGGCCTTCTTTTTTTCTTCGGTGGCGGCCTGGCCGAATTCCACCATGGCGCGGAAATATTCCATCTCGAAACCCACGAGACCCATGGCGGCCCCCGTGCGTTCCACGCCGATACGGGAGAGCTTGCTCTTGCCGTCGCAGACTACCTTCATGTAAGAAGACGAGGAGAATCCCGCTATCTTGGAGAACTCGCGCCACGAAAAAACGGAACGGCGCTTGCGCTCCTCGTAGTAATCCAGCATGTACTGGCGGAAATCGGAATATTCGACTATCGGTTTCATCGTAAATAAATATACGACTATTTCCCCCAAAAGTCAATAGCCTATGCAACAAAAATGCTTATTTTGAATAAAAATACGAAAAATTTACATAATTTTCTAAAATATTTTCGTATATAGAACACTTTGTTTCATATACTGTTGCATAAAGAAGGAGCGATGAAGTATTTGCTAAGTACGGAGATGATAGGGGATCCCCGCCTTGGTTCGACGCAGCTCACCACAGGTCGCGGGGATGACAAAGAATGGTCGCGAGGATGACGAAAAGGAATATAGAAGGGGGTTTTAGGGGGCGATGCCCCCTAGGGGAGGGGGTGATGGAAGACGCGGCGAGATGGCGGCTCGTGGGCCGCCATGACGACGGGGCTGCAATCAGGGGGAGGCTTCCCCCACCAAGGTAAAACAAAAAAAAGAACCGCAGCGTTTGTCGCGGTTCTTTGAGGTTTCATTGGGGACTCTTACAGCGCGAGTTTCAAGATGTCCTTGATGGCGGCAGCGTCTAGCGGCACGTAGTGGCCGACCTTGCCGTTGCGTGTAGCGCGGGCAGCCATGGAGTCGAAATCCCTGTCGTCGATTTTCAGCTCTGCAAGGGTTGTGGCCAAGTGCAGTTTCTTGAAGAATGCCGTCAGTTTTTCGGACAGGATGTAGGCCCGTTCTGTTTCGCTGTAGTTGAAGGTATCCACACCGAACAGGCGGCTTGCGAGGAGGGCGAGCCTCCAGGGCTTCTGCACCGCCATGTACTTTGTCCAGGCCACAGTCACCACGGCCATGCCTTCTCCATGGGTGATGTTGTACTGAGCCGAAAGTTCATGTTCAATTCGGTGCGAGCCCCAGTCGGCGCGGCGACCTGCATCCAAGAACCCGCCGTGAGCCACACTTGCAAGCCACTGGATTTCTCCACGGGCATTCACGTCTTTCTGGTTGGCAATCAGTTTGTCCGCGTTCACGAACAGAGACCTGATTGCTCCCTCAATCAGGTAATCTGTCGTGTCGGAATTCTTTTCGTCCGAGAAATAGCGTTCCAACAAGTGCGAAAGTACGTCCGCGATGCCTACAAAAGTCTGGTACGCCGGCAGGCCCACCGTGTATTTCGGGTTCATGATGGCGAACTTCGGGATGATGCGGTCGTCTTCGAAGCCCAGCTTCCACTGCCCGCTAGAAAGGATGGCCGCGTTGGATGTCTCGGAACCGCTGGATGCCGTCGTGGCGATGACGCCTACCGGTAATACCTTTTCGGGTGAAATTCCCCTCTCGAAGAAATCCCACACGTCCCCTTCGTAAGGTATTCCAAGCGCCACCGCCTTTGCGGTATCTATGGAACTTCCGCCGCCTACGGCCAGAACGAAGTCCACCTGGTTTTGTTTGCCTTGCTTTACCAGCTCGCGAACAAGGTCAATGGACGGGTTCGGCACCACGTTTCCGTTTTCGGAAAAGCGAATGCCCAGTTCGGCGACGGCGTCCTTGATGACATCGTAAATGCCGAGGGTCTTGATAAAGTCGCCGCTGTAAACGAGTTGGAGCGACTTTACGCCGTGTGCGGCCAAAAGCGATTTCAGTTTCTGTTCGCTGTGTTCGCCAAAGACAATTTTTGCAGGGTTGTAGTATTCAAAATCAATCATTGTATTCTCCGTACAAAAAAGTGTCATCCTGAGCGGAGCGTAAGCGAAGTCGAAGGATCCAAATCAGCGGTTTTTTCCTAATGGTGGAAATACCGCTGGACTGGATGCTTCCTGGCCTACGCCCGTCAGCATGACATTACTTAAAACTGACCTCTCATAGCTCACGACACGTTTAGATTGCCGCGAAGCCGTTTTCCAGGTCGGCGATGATGTCTTCGTAGTGTTCCGTACCGATAGACACGCGGATGGTTGCCGGAGTGATTTCGGCTGCGGCCAGTTCCTCTGGAGTGAGCTCCGAATGCGTGGTGGTGTACGGGTGGATCACGAGGCTCTTCACGTCGGCAACGTTTGCAAGCAGGCTGAAGATTTTCAAGCTGTCGATGAACTTGAAGGCTTCGGCCTGGCCGCCCTTGATGTCGAAGGTGAAAATGGAACCGCCACCGTTGGGGAAATACTTCTGGTAAAGTTCATGGTCCGGATGGTTCGGCAGGCTCGGGTGGCTCACGCGGGTAACCTTCGGGTGCTTTACCAGGTACTCGATGACCTTCTTGGTGTTTTCTACATGGCGGTCCAGGCGGAGCGATAGGGTTTCTACACCCTGCAGCAGCAGGAACGCGTTGAACGGAGAAATGGCAGCGCCTTCGTCGCGCAAGAGAATCGTGCGGATGTAGATGGCATAGGCTGCAGCGCCCGTGGCCACGAAAGGAATGCCGTAGCTCGGGTTCTTTTCGGTAAACTGCGGGAACTTGCCACTGGCCGCCCAGTCGAACTTGCCGCTGTCTACGATGATGCCGCCGAGGGTCGTTCCATGGCCGCCGATAAACTTGGTGGCAGAATGCACAACCACGTCGGCACCGTGTTCGATGGGGCGAATCAGGTAGGGCGTACCGAAGGTGTTGTCGATGACCAGCGGAATCTTGTTCTTGTGGGCAATCTGGGCAATGGCGTCGATATCCGGGATGTCGGAATGGGGGTTGCCGAGAGTCTCAATAAAGATGAGTTTCGTATTTTCCTTGACGGCGGACTCGACGCTCTTGAGATCGTGGGTATCTACAAACGTGGTCTCGATACCGAAGGTGCGGAGCGTGTGCAGCAGCAGGTTGAAAGTTCCGCCGTAAACCGTGCGCTGGGCCACCACATGGTCTCCCTTGCGGGCAAGAGCCGTGATGGCGTAAGTGATGGCTGCAGCACCAGAAGCTACAGCCAGAGCGGCAACGCCACCTTCGAGAGCGGCAACGCGTTCTTCGAGAACGCCCTGGGTGCTGTTGGTGATGCGTCCATAGACGTTACCGGCATCCTTCAGGGCAAAACGGTCCGCGGCATGCTGTGCGTTATGGAACACGTAAGAAGTGGTCTGGTAAATAGGCACCGCGCGGGAATCGGTTGCGGGGTCTGCGTGTTCCTGGCCAACGTGGAGCTGAAGAGTTTCAAAATGGAGCTTGTTCTGTGTTGTCATGGTAAAAATTCCTTTTAGGTTGCAGCGGGCAATCGGGTCCCATGAGGACCCTTCGCTCGCTAAATTTTTTTTGAAATATCCTTAGGCTTGATTTTTCTAACCTGCAAAGCCTCAAGGACAAAAGGCTTCCGGCTAGTTCGTTTTCAGAATGCCTCTCGGCATTCGACATTCAGTACTCATAGGCGCTCCTTCGAATGCATTGGGAATCACAAACCATTTTGTTATCCCTATCAATCTTGTAGGAAATAAAATAGAATAAGAATGTCCCTTCGTCAAGGCATAAATGCATACTATTTAATTATGGTTTGTTATAGTTTTTAATTATGGCCAATGCGTACAAAGGGAGATTAATATTTCTTCCATTGGATCTTCTTTTTCTACATTTCTTCGTATGAAATCTATTGAAGTCGTAGCCGGCATCATCATGGACGGCGAAAAAGTTTTCGCCACCCAGCGCGGCTACGGCGACTATAAGGACTTCTGGGAATTCCCGGGCGGTAAAATGGAGCCCGGTGAAACTCCGCTGCAGGCCCTTGCCCGGGAGCTGAAAGAAGAACTCGCCATCGATGTAAACGTGGGCGAATTCCTGTGCACGGTGGAGCATGACTACCCGACCTTTCACCTGACCATGCACTGCTTTTACTGCACTATCGCGGGCGGAAAGGCTCCCATGCTTTTGGAACACGAGGCGGCCAGGTGGCTCAGCCCCGCGGAACTGCACAGCGTTGACTGGTTGCCCGCCGACGTGAAGGTGGTCGAATCGCTTGAAAACGCGTAAATTCACCAATTAGAGCCCTGTCATTGACAAAACGTCCATAGAAAAAATCCCGAAACTATGGAAAATCCCCCTAAAAGGGGGTATTTTTTTTGCCGGTGATTAAGGATTGTGGGTATGAAACATAAGCTTCTTACTGCTGTTTTGGTATTGGCCGCCATCTCTGAAGCGGCTGTAAACTTAAACGTCAGCTTGGGTGATAGCATCAAGCCGGTGACCCATGTGGCCACGGGTTCGCTCTACGGTCTGACCGAAGATCTTCCGAGCAACATCGAAAAGGACGTGGCTCCTCTCAGGCCCAACGTGTTCCTTGCTCCTGCCCGCAGCGGAAACGGGCGCCAGCAGCGTATCGGTGGCGCGTTTCTTGTAGCGCCCCGTGTGGAAGCGATTGGTGCCAAGGTACAGATTCGTCTTGCCGATGTCTTGCCCGGTTGGCCGTACAAATTCCAGAGTATGGAACACTGGAAATCCGAGGTCACCTCTGTCATCAAGGACAAGCTTGCGTCCAGCAACAAGAATTTTGACGGTTACGAAATCTGGAATGAGCCAAACGACACCTGGAACAGCAAAAATGGCGATTTTAATTCGGTGCTCTGGAAACAGACCTACGACTTGATTCGTCAACTGGACCCGGACGCCAAAATCATTGGCCCGTCGTACTCCTTCTATCACGCTTCCAAGATGGAAGAATTCGTGAAGTACTGCGCCCAGAACAAGTGCATGCCCGACGTGGTCAGCTGGCACCAGTGGGGGAGCGGCGGCTTCGTGGGTGCCGTCGAGACCTACCGCGCCCTGGAAAAGACATACAACGTCAAGCCCCGCCCGCTGAGCATCAACGAATATTCCTCTACGGAACATACCGAAGAGGGTTGCCCGGGCCTGTCGATTCCCTTTATTGCCAAGTTCGAGCGCCACGGTGTTGAAAGCGCCATGATTTCCTGGTGGTTCGTCCCGCTTCCGGGCCGCCTAGGCAGCCTTCTCACCAAGAACAACGAGCGGGGCGGCGGCTGGTGGCTGTACAAGTGGTACGGCGATATGAGCGGCTATATGGCGAAGGTGACCCCGCCCAACGACAAGAGCGACGGCGTGGACGGCTTTGCAGCCCTTGACGAGAAGAAGGGCTTTGCAAGCATCGTGCTGGGCGGCAACACCCTGGGCGATGTGAACGTGAACATTTCGGGTATCCCCGCCGCATTCGGCAACAAGGTGAATGTGGCGGTGGAATACGTGGTGTGGGAAGACAAGGACAAGGCGGTTCCTTCTACCACGCCGGTATCCAGCAAGGAATATGACGTGAGCGATGGCAAGATTACGGTACCGGTGAATATCGCCAACACCAAGTACGGTTACCGCGTGTACGTGACAGCCATTGTCCCCCAGGGCCCATACAACGGAGTGGCTACGGCAATTCCGGGAAAACTTGAAACTGAAAACTATGACGTTGGCGGTCCTGGCAAGGCCTACATGGACAAGGACGACGAGAACAAGGGAAAGACCTATCGCGAAGATGCCGTTGATGTGGTGAAGGGAGGTACAGGCTACGCTATCGGCTACACCCAAGAAGGCGAATGGCTGGAGTACACCGTGAAGGTGGTCGAGGCCGGCGAGTACAGCGTGTCTGCTAGCTATGCGACCTCTTCTGAAAATGCTGGGTTCAACTTGTACGTGGATGACGAAATGGTGCTGGAAAATATTGTATTCCCGCAGGGTAGCGACTGGGAAACCTACGCCACGTTTGATGCGGGAAAGGTGAACCTGCTTGCAGGGGAACATGTGTTCAAACTGGAAATTGTAGGCAACTACGTGAACATTGACTGGCTTGATTTCAGTGCAGTCAATTCAGCGAAGGGTGATTCGACAACGGCAATCACAGTACGCTATAGGGTAGATTTCGGCGAGCTTAGAACTTACGGGGTCTACGGTCTCGATGGTCGCCTCGTGGCAAAATTCTCCGCTGCAACCGGCGAAAACCTGCAGGCAAAAACTGCAGCGGCGGTCAAGCGCTCCGGCATGTATCTGGTGAAATCTAGAACAGGCGGAAAGGTTTACCGCATTAAGGTTTCGCAACCGGACTAATCAAAAGAAATTATTCGTTCTCTCCCAGAAAAAATACCGTCAGCGTCCTGCTGGCGGTTTTCTAGTTCTAGAAATTGTTGACGAAATTTATGGGGTTTCGTACAATCCCTTGCTGAAGTAACGGTCGCCACGGTCGGGCGCAACGAACACGATGTTTCCGCGGGCACCCGAGGCGATGAGTTTCTTGGCTGCGGTGAACGCGGCACCCGAAGAGGAGCCTGCGAAGATTCCTTCTTTCTGGGCGAGTTCGCGAGAGCCGGTAAAGGCGTCGTCATCGTTGATTTTGATGACCTGATCCACCAGCGACATGTCCATGGTATCGGCGATAAAGTCGTTGCCGATTCCTTCGATGTTGTAGTCGCCATGTTCGCCGCCGCCCATGGTAGAGCCGATGGGGTCTGCCAGCACGCCCTTGATGCTTGGGTTGCGTTCCTTGAGAGCCTTGAGGATTCCGCTGAAGGTGCCGCCGCTGCCTGCGCCTGCCACTACGTAGTCTACGTGACCGTCCAGGTCTTCGTAGATTTCAGGGCCGGTGGTTTCGTAATGGGCGAGGGGGTTGGCCATATTGTGGAACTGCCGAAGCGAAACAGAATCGGGAATCTGTTTCAAAAGTTCTTCGGCCTTCTTTTCGGCTCCTAGCATGCCTTCTTCGCGGGGGGTGTTGATGAGTTCTGCGCCGAGGGCGCGCAGGAGCGTCTGCTTTTCTTGCGAGAACTTGGTGGGCACCACGAATATCACGCGGATGCCGCGGTTGAGCGCGGCGAAGGCAATGCCAAGGCCGGTGTTGCCTGCGGTCGCCTCGACGATGGTTCCGTCCGGCTTGAGCGTTCCTTTTGCGAGAGCGTCGTTCACCATATAAAGGCCGGTACGGTCCTTCACGCTGCCCGAGGGGTTCCAGAGTTCCAGTTTGGCAAACAGGTTTGCGCCTTCGGGGAGCCCCACGTGCGAAAGTTTTACAAGCGGAGTCTTGCCGATTAGGCCCTGCATAGATTCGTAGTAATGCATTTTATGCTCCTTTCGCCGAATCGGACGGTGCGGCCGCCGCATTGATTGCCGCGACCAGGTCCACAATGATGTCATCCACTTTCTCGATGCCTACAGACAAACGAATGAGTCCGTCGGTGATGCCCACCTTTTCGCGAATTTCCTTCGGAATGGAGGCATGGGTCATGGTAGCCGGATGGCATACGAGGCTTTCGACGCCGCCCAAACTTTCGGCGAGCGAAATCAGCTGCAATGCCTTGAAGAATTTCTTGATGTCGTAGTTTTCGTAAAGTTCGAACGAAATCATGGCGCCGCCGTTCTTGGCTTGTTTCTTGTTGATTTCATAACCCTGTGCGGTCGGAAGGCCCGGATAATAAACATGCTTTACAGCCTCGTGGCTCTCCAGGTAGCGGGCGATGCGTTCTGCATTTTCGGTATGGCGATCGAGGCGCACGCCGAGCGTCTTGATACCGCGAATCAAGAGGAAGGAATCAAAGGGGCCGAGTACAGCGCCAACAGCGTTCTGCGTGAAGGCGAGACGTTCCGCAATTTCTTTGTTGTTGGTCACCGCAAGGCCTGCCACCAGATCGCTATGGCCGCCCAGATACTTGGTCGCGCTATGCACAACGATGTCGGCGCCCAGTTCCAGTGGACGCTGCAAATAAGGCGTCATGAAGGTATTATCGACAATCGTCAGAATTCCGTGCTTCTTGGCAATCGCGGCCACCCCTGCTAAGTCTGTCACGGTCAGGAGCGGGTTTGCCGGGCTTTCGATAAAGAAGGCCTTCACATCGGGCGTCACCTTGGTATCAAGTGCTGCCAAGTCGGTAGTATCTTCAATGGAGTAGGTGATGCCCAGGTTCTTGAAAACCTTGTCCAGAACGCGAAAGGTTCCGCCGTACACATTGCTCGAGATGATGATTTTGTCGCCCTTGTTAAACAGGGCAAGAACCGTTGAGGTGGCCGCCATGCCGCTTGCAAAGGCAAAGCCTGCCACACCGCCTTCCAGTTCTGCAATCAGGGCTTCCAGGGCTGCGCGCGTGGGGTTGCCCGTGCGGGAATATTCCCAGCCCGTATTTTCACCAAGGCCCGCCTGCTTGTAGGTGGAAGTCTGGTAGATGGGTACGTTGACAGCACCTGTTACGCTGTCGCCATCGATGCCGCCGTGAATGAGTTTTGTTTCGATATACTTAGAAGTTGACATTTTGAAATTCCTTTGGCGCCTTTGTTGCCGCGCCGCGCATTGATGAAAGTTTGAATAAAAAAATCCCGCTCAGGAATTGTATCTGAGCGGGATCGTGTTTAGAGTCTTGTTAAACCAATAGCCTAAAAACTAGTCGCCCGCTCAACATCGACACACGCAACACACGTTGCAGAATTTCTTTGAAAAGGCAGGTGAATTCATCGTGATTTTATTTCCTATATTTTTTGTAGGGATAATATAGGCAAAAATTTTCTCGCTGTCAACCAAATTCGGGCTATTCGGTTATACTATTTTTCTTTAGCTAGTAATAGTTTTTTGCTATAACGCAACTAAATGACTAAATGATATAGTACCAGACATCGCTCTGTTTGAGCTCCTCTGACTTGTGTTGCTTATCGGTAGAAACGTAGTCCATTTCGAGGCTCTTCATGCTCACGCGGGTATTGGGCGCGACAGAACTCGTGATGAAGGCGCTACCGCCGATGATGGCATTTTCGCCCACGACGGTATCACCGCCGAGAATGGAGGCGTTCGCGTAAATGGTTACGTTGTCTTGAATGGTGGGGTGACGCTTTTTGCCGGAGAGGCGCTGGCCCCCGCGTGTCGAAAGAGCACCGAGAGTGACACCCTGGTAAATCTTCACGTTCTTGCCTATCACGGCGGTTTCGCCAATGACGATGCCTGTGCCGTGATCGATAAAGAAGTACTTGCCGATGGATGCGCCCGGATGGATATCGATGCCCGTTTTGGAATGGGCGTATTCGGTCATGAGACGCGGGAGAACGGGTACATGCAAAAGGTAAAGCTCGTGGGCGATGCGGTAAATCGTTGTCGCCATAAGGCCAGGGTAGGCGAGGATAATTTCGTCGAGGCAGCCGGCAGCAGGGTCGCCATCGTAGGCGGCGTGCAAGTCGGTTTCAAGGCATTCGCGAATCAATGGAATCTTGGCGAAAAACTCCTTGCAGATACGGTAGCTTTCAATCTTGCGCTCGTCGGAGCTCATGGTGCCGCGGAGCTTGCAGTAATCGAGAGCAATGGCCACCTGCTTGTGGAGGTGGTAAAAGGTGTCCTCGATAATGACCGCAAAGCTGTTCTTGGGGTTGTAAATCTTGTGGGTGCGGTCCCTGAAATGCCCAGGATAAACTACGCGGATTAGGTTCTGCAAAATCGTCTGGATTTCGGCCTGGTCGGGTCGATTATAGATGTCGATGTTGTCGATATGCTTGCCGCGATTGTAATCGGCAAAAATCGTTTGTACCGCTTTTTCGACTTCTGATTCCTGGATAAGTTTGTGCATGACAAAATTCAGGGTAAAAATTTAAGGAATAGTGTGGAATGTGAAATGTGAGATGTGAAATGAAATTATCTTCACTCCACACTACACATTCCACACATCACATTTTATGCGAACGTCTTCAGCGCCCTCACAAGAGCGTCGATGTCGTCCGGCGAGTTGTACAGCGCAAGCGTCGGGCGAACGGTACTTTCGTAACCGAAATGCCTGAGCACCGGCTGTGCGCAGTGGTGACCTGTACGTACGGCGACACCGTAGGCATCGAGCCTCTTGCCCACTTCTTCGTCGGAATAACCGTCGAGCTTGAAGGCAAGTGCAGAAGCCTTGTTGAGTGCCGTACCTACAAGATGCAGGCCCTTGACGGTCTTCAGTTCCTTGAGGCCATACTGCAACAGTTCATGTTCCCAGCGGAATACGCAGGGCATCCCGATTTCGGAGAGGTACTGGAGGGCAGCACCCAAGCCTACGGCGTCAGCGATGCTTCCGGTTCCCGCTTCGAACTTGTTCGGAATCCCGTTGTAGATGGTGCGTTCGAACGTGACGTCGGCAATCATGTTGCCACCGCCGTGGTACGGGCGTGCCGCTTCCAGCAATTCCTTCTTGCCGTAAACGACGCCGATACCGGTCGGGGCAAACACCTTGTGTCCAGAGAACACGAAGAAGTCTGCGTCGAGGGCGGAAACATTCACCGGAATGTGCGCGATGGACTGTGCCCCATCAATGAGGATTCTCACGCCGTGCCTGTGGGCGATGGCAATGAGTTCCTCGATCGGTGTCACGGTGCCGAGCACGTTCGAGACATGCGTCACGGAAACGAACTTGGTGCGCTTCGTGAATAGCGCCTCGTAATCGTGCAACTTGAGCTGGCCGGTAGAATCGCAGGGAATCACCTTGATGATGGCGCCCGTTTCTTCGGCGATGAGCTGCCACGGCACGATGTTCGCATGGTGTTCCAGGATAGAGACGATGATTTCGTCACCCGGCTGGAGCGTCGGCTTCACGTAGGCGTTAGCCACCAGGTTGATTGCCTCGGTGGTACCGCGCACGAACACGATTTCCTGCGAAGACGGGGCCCCGATAAAGTCGCGCACGATGTTACGGGCGTTTTCGTAGGCATCCGTCGATGCAGCCGCAAGCGTATGGGCGCCACGGTGCACGTTGGAGTTTTCGTTTTCGTAGTAGTACTTGAGACGGTCAATCACCACCTGCGGGCGCTGCGTCGTAGCACCGTTATCGAGCCAGACGAGCGGATGGCCGTTGACCTGCTTCGAAAGAATCGGGAAATCGCTACGGATTTGCGCAAGGTTCTTGGAACCGATGCGGATGGATTCGTTGCGGGAATTGGAGCCGCTGTTTGCGGAACCCGTCTTCACGGAATCGCCTCCGAGAGAAGTCGGAGCGTCGATTGGGCGCGCGTTCTGTGCAGCCTGCGTCTTGGACACGACCTTCGGGGAGTATCCTTGAGCCGGCGCGGGCGCCGCCGGAACATCGCCGAACTGCGACACAAATTCCGCTTCGGGAATCGCAGGGGCTTCCACGGATTTGAGCCAGGTATCGGTGGAATTGCCGCCGTAGGCAAACGGAGCCGAAGAAGTCGGCTGGTCGCCATAGGTCGCAAACGGATGTTCCCAGTCGAATTCGGGAGTCTGGCTGATGGCAGCCGCTCCTTGGGCGGCGCTCACTCCCTGAGCCACAGAAGCATTCTGCACTTCGGGTGCCGCGGGAGTTGCAGCATAAGCACTGTCCGTCAAGTCGGGAAAGTACTCATTTGCCAACTGCTCCAGTTCAGCCGCATTGGGAACTCCGGCGAGTTCTTCCAGCGATCTGGTATCTGGATTATTCGTAATCATAGTATTCGCCAACCTCTACGTCTTCGAGAACTGCAATGGCATCGTCGGCAAGGATAGCCGCAGAGCAGTACAGGGAAAGCAGGTAAGAAGCAACGCCCTTGTTGTCGATGCCGCGGAAACGCACGGAGAGACCGCGAGAATGTTCGTTCTTGAGACCGGCCTGGAAGAGGCCGATTACGCCGCGCTTGGCTTCGCCAGTACGCACGAGCAAGATATTGGTCTTGCCGCCCTGGGACTTCGGATTCTTCACGCCGTCCACGAGGAGCTTATCGGTCGGGACCAGAGGAATTCCGCGCCAGGTGAGGAACTTGCCACCGGCGATATCGACAACAACAGGCGGCACGCCACGGCGGGTGCATTCGCGTTCGAATGCGGCAATGGCACGCGGGTGAGCAAGGAAGAAGGACGGTTCCTTCCAAACCTTCGAAATGAGTTCGTCGAGATCGTCCGGTGTGGGGCGTCCGTCGGCGCGGAGCGGCTGAATGCGCTGGGAATCAGCCACGTTCTTCAGCAGGCCGTAATCGTCGTTGTTGATGAGCAGGCTTTCCTGACGTTCGCGGAGCGATTCGATAGCGAGGCCGAGCTGTTCCTGAACCTGGTCATACGGAGAACTGTAAACGTCTTCGATGGCCGTGTTCACGTTGATAATCGTAGAGATAGAATTGAGTTTGTATTCGCGCGGTTCGGTTTCGTATTCGACGTAGCCTTCCGGAATAATGTCGGTTTTCTTGGTCTGGCTGCAAAGAACATCGAGCGGGGTTTCGCCTTCCACGACCTTGTTCACACGGAACAGGCCCGTTTCGAGACCCTTGAATTCAAGGAACTTGGTGAGCCACTTGGGAGTAAGTGCACCGAATTGCGGCTTGGTCTTGGTGACGTTCGCCAGGTTGTAGGCAGCCTTTGCGCCAAGCGCATTGATGCCGGTTTTCTTTTCTGTAGCTTCATTTGCCATAGTGGTTTACCTCTTGGGTTTGTGTTAAGTGTTGCAGTTCTATAAAGTTTTGTTTCCTATCTGTTTTGTAGGATTTTACGAGAAAAAATTTTACAGCCATGCGCCTTCGTGCGAGAACATGATGTCCTTCATGGCATCAACGCCGCCTTTAAGGTTATAGAGCGGCCCCGTGTAGCCCGCTTCGCGCAAGGTGTTGATGGCGAGAATGCTGCGCTTGCCCTGCTTGCAAATAAAGACGGTATCCTTGTTCGGGTCCAGTTCTTTTTGCCTGCGGGCCAGCTGCCCAATGGGAATCACGATGGCGTTGGGGAAGCGTAAAATCGCGCGTTCATGGGGTTCGCGCACATCGATAATGGTCAGCGGGTCGCCATTGTCAATCTTCTTCGCGAGTTCTTCGGGCGTAAAGCCCTCCACCGGGATTTCGTTGTTTTCCTTGAGCCCGCAAAAATCTTCATAATCAAACTCTTCGATATCGGTTATGGTCGGGTTCTTTCCGCAAATCGGACAGTCGCTCTGCCTCTGAACTTGGATAATTTTCGATTTTAGATAAAGACTGTCAATAATCAGGAGCTTTCCGCTCAGGACTTCGCCGACTCCGATAATTAACTTTAGCGCTTCATTTGCCTGGATGCTCCCGATAATTCCCGGCAGCGGGCTGATCGTTCCACCCGATGCGCAAGAAGGTACAAGTCCTGCAGGGGGCGGTTCCTTAAAAAGGCAGCGGTAACAGGGGCCGCCATTCAGGTTGAATACGCCGACACGCCCTTCGAACTGGTAAACGGCTCCAAATACTAGCGGTGTTCCGTTCAAGACGCAGGCATCGTTAATCAGGTAACGGGATTTGTAGTTGTCGGTACAGTCTATGACGAGGTCATATCCCTCAATCAGCCTTAGGACATTATCTGCTGAAATTTCTTCTTTTTCGGCCTCGACCACAATGGACTTGTTCACATTCCGAATCCTGTCTTTTGCGGAGGCGACTTTGGGCCGTTTAATGTCACGAGTGCCATACAGGACCTGATTTTGCAGGCCGTCCAATGAGACTTCGCTATTGTCGATAATCTTGATTGTGCCTACACCTGCCGCCGCAAGGTACTGGATTACGGCGGAACCAAGCGCTCCCGCTCCAACAACGACGACACGTGCCGCCTTGATGCGCTTTTGTCCCTTGACTCCGATTTCCTTGAGCATCAGGTGTTTCCCAAAACGCTCCACTTCGGAGTCGTCAAAGGAGACCTCTTTACGTCGTGCATCGGAGATGATGCTTTCTGTCGAAGATTCTACAACAGGTGCGCCACCTGCAATCGCTGGCAGCAGAAGGATTTCTGTCTCTTCTGAAAGCGGCGTGTCCCAAAGGGCGTCGAGCAGGTTCTTGCCATTGACATAGATCTGGATAAAGCTTCTGAGCTTATTGTTGTCATCAAACAGGACCTTGCCTGCGTCTGGATACATGTCCAGAAGGATAGCGAGGGCTTTCCTGACAGAGCTCGCCGGGATTTCTATCTGTGCACTGTTTCCAAAAAAATTTCTAAGTGTAGCCGAGATGTAAATTTTCACTTTTTCCTCCGTACAAAAAAAAGTGGAACTTTGTACAAAATAACCACTGAGGCTATTTCTGCTGCGAAATATAGAACTGGGTTTTATTGCTGTCCAATACTTAATTCTTATGCTAGATTATTGATTTTTTCTATATCATCGGGGGGGGGCTGGGCTTTATGACTCCGCGGTAAAAGTCCTTATATCGACGACTCCGTCGGCTGTGACGGAGAGAATGGCATAAATGAGCCCTGGGACCATTTTTTCGGTATCTTCCCTGGATGGGATGGCCTCGCAATCGGGATGGGAGTGGTAGAACCCGACGATTTCAAGCCCGCTTCCTTCGATTTCTCGTTCCACCTGGTAAAGAAACAGCGGGTTCGCCTCGAAGCGGGTGGATTTCTGCTCTCCCTGAACCAGGTTGGGGGCTTCGCGGGTTTCTAGAACCTCAATTTCGCCTTTTCCACTATTTTTGGCGGTTTTTCCGAGCAAAATACCGCAACATTCACCTGGATAGGCGGCTTTTGCGGCCTCCTCCATTTGACAAGACGAGATTTTGTTCAGATTGATTTCCATAAAAAAACGAAAAAAAGTGCCCCCGGGGCAGGATTTCGGTAAAACCCCAGGGGCACCATTGTACGGAGCTCTTTAGCCGATTACGAGACCTTCGTTCGTGGCAATATCACCTTCAATGTGGAAAGAGTTCAGCACCGGATGTTCACGGTCCATGAGCGAAAGAATCAAGTAGCTCGCCCTGGAATCGTAGGCAAGACGCTTGTCTTCTTCCGACGGGCGCGAAGGGGATTCCGGATGGGAATGCCAGTTACCCAGCGGCGAAAAGCCGTTTGCACGCATGTCCTTGATGGCGGCAAGCTGTTCCTTGGGGTCCAGCGAAAAATGCTCGTTGGAATGGTCGATATTCGTGAGCAGGTAGACCTCCTCGATATGCTTGTCGCTACCTTCGATGCGCCCCGCAATCAGCCCGCAGGCCTCTTCGGGGAGGTTCTTTTCCGCATGCGCAAGAATTTTTTCGTAGTTATCTTTTGAAATGGAAATCATATTTCTCTCCTCAAAGCGAGTGTAGCGAGCGTCCCCAAACCTCAAAGGATCGCAGATCCGCGCTCATACCTCTTAATGCTTCAAATCGCAAACCGCCTGCTCGTAGTCGATGAGCTGGGTGATGGTCGGGTGCGTACCGCAAACAGCGCAGTCTTCGGTATGCGTCGGGAGTTTCACCTTGCGGAATTCCATGGTGAGCGCATTGTAGGTGAGCAGGTAGCCCGTAAGCAGGTTGCCCACACCGAGAATGTACTTGACCGCTTCCATCGCTTGCAGGCTACCGATAACGCCGCCCATGGCGCCAATCACGCCCGCCTGCTTGCAGGTCGGCACAGCATCTTTCGGAGGGGGTTCCTTGAACACACAGCGGTAGCAGGGGCCCTGGCCCGGAACATACGTCATGAGCTGTCCCTGGGAGCGGATGATTCCCGCATGGGAGAAAGGTTTCTTCGCCATCACGCAAGCGTCGTTAATGAGGAACTTCGCCGGGAAATTGTCCGTGCCGTCGATGATGAAATCGTAATCCTTGATGAGGTCGAGGATGTTGTCGCTGGTGACGAAGGTGTGGTAGGTAATGACCTTCACATCGGGGTTCATCGCTTCCATCGTCTCTTTCGCGGACTGCACCTTGGGCTTGCCCACATCGGCTGTAGCGTGAATGATCTGGCGCTGCAGATTGGAAAGGTCAACCACGTCGGCATCAGCAATACCGATGGTGCCCACGCCCGCTGCAGCAAGGTACATGGCTACAGGGGCTCCGAGGCCACCAGCACCGATTACCAGCACCTTCGCGTTCAGGAGCTTCTTTTGGCCCTTCGCGCCCACCTCTTTCAAGATGATGTGGCGGGAATAGCGCTCCAGCTGTTCGTTAGTAAATGCCATTAGCAGCCGCCTCCCATGAAGTAGAGGAACTCGACGCTGTCGCCGTCCTTGAGCACGGCCTTGTCAAACGTTCCGACTTCCACAAATTCCTCGTTCACCGAAACGGTCACGTAAAGCGGGTTGTCAATCTTCTCGGCATCAATCAGTTCTGCGACGGTGAGACCGTCCTTGTATTCTTTCTTGTTTCCTGCAACAGTGATAATCATTTTATACTCCTTAATAAACTTTTCCTTTGTCATCCCCGCGAAGGCGGGGATCTCCTTGGTTAGTCTCCGACCTTCTTCACGATGAGCGTGAAGGTGCCGTCCTGGTTGTCGTCGAGTTTCAAGATTTCGTGTCCCTCTTCCTTGATACTGCGCGGCACGTTCTGCACCGGTTCGCCGTCGTTCAGGCGGATAGAAAGGATTTGACCTTCTTCCAGTTCCTCGAGGGCGACCTTCGCCTTCACGAAAGTAGTCGGGCACACGACATCGGTAATGTCGATGGTATCGTCGATTTTGTACTGCGTATCAGCCATTGTAAACCTCCGTAATTTTCTTCGCAAACACGTCGCGGCCGATGCGATCAATGGTGTACTTGAAGCGTTCACCGGGCTTCGCGTTCTCGGCAAAGAACGTGATGGCCGCATCGCAGATGTCCAGCAGCTTTTGCTTGTCTTCGATGAAGGGGATAATCGTTTCGCCCTTGTTGATGTTGTTGCCGAAAAGCCCGCCGAAGGAGACGATGTAGCCGTGTGTATCTTCCCAGGCGTCCGTCGGGCAAGACTTGTAGCAGCGTCCGCAGAAGTTGCACTGCGATTCGTCGAAGATAACCTTCTTGTTTTCGACCTTGATGGCGCCCTTGCGGCAAGTCTTTGCGCAAAGCCCGCAGCCGATGCACTTGTCCTCGATCCACTTGACCTTGATGGCACCCTTGATGCCTACGTCGTTTTCTTCGGCCTTGAGGCAGTTGTTCTGGCAACCGGTCACGCCGAACTTGAACTTGTGCGGGAGTTCGCGAGCAAAGTAACGGTCGTCGAGTTCCTTGGCGAGCGCGTAGGTATCAATACAGCCACTCGGGCAAACCGCTTCGCCCTGGCATGCCGTGATGGTGCGCACACGCGGTCCGCAAACGCCCGGTTCCACGCCGCCTTCGGCCAGGGCTGCCTTCACGTCTTCTACGTTTTCGAGCTTGATGAACGGGATTTCGACGCTCTGCCTGGAGGTCAAATGAGCGTAACCTTCACCGTATTTTTCGGCGACTTCTGCGATTTTAGCGAGTTGTGTTGCAGTCAAATTGCCGCCCACCACGCGCACGCGCAGCGAGAAGTTGTTCTTCTGCTTCTGGCGCATCCAACCGCCCTTCTTAAGAGTTGCATAATCCGTTGCCATTTTTGTGTCTCCGTTATTGTCATGCCCGCGAAGGCGGGCATCTCCGTTTAAATATTTTTAATCGCCTGTTCAAAATCTTCTTTCAAATCCCCGATGTCCTCAATCCCGATGCTCACGCGGATAGTCCCTTCGAAAACGCCCGCATGTTCCTTCTGTTCCTTGGAACTGTGCGTAAAGATGGTACTTTCTGGGTGAATCACCAGCGTGCGGATATCGCCGATATTGGTCGCGATGGTGGCGTACTTGAGCCCGTTAATCAGCTTGAACGCTCGTTCCTTCGTGCCCGCATCAATCGTGAGGATTGCGCCTCCCCTGCCACCAAGTTGCTTCTGCACCAGGTCGTAATAGGGGCTGCTTTTGAGGGCCGGATAGTTGACAGAAACGCCATCAAAACCCTGCAAAAATTCCGAGAGTTGCAGCGCGTTGCTGCAAAGGCGATCCATACGGAGTCCGAGTGTTTCAAGCCCGAGCGAATTCAGGAAAGAGGTCGCCGGGGCAACGCAGCAGCCCACGTTACGCCAGATTCCGTTGCGCAGTTTCGCGATGTAGGCAAACTTGCCGAAACGCCTGTATTCTTCGAGGCCCTTGTAGCGGGTGTAATTCCAAGGGAAGTTCCCGCTATCGACAATGAGGCCGCTAATCGCAGAACCGCTCCCGTTAATGTACTTCGAAGACGAATGCACCACGATATCCGCGCCGAAATCGAAGGGATGCACAAGATACGGAGTCGCCGTCGTGCTATCGACAATGAACGGGACGCCGCCCTCGTGGGCAGCATCCGCGACGGCCTTCAGGTCAACGACATTCAGTTTCGGGTTCCCGATAAGTTCGGTAAATACCGCCTTTGTCTTTTCGTTCAGCTGTTCGCGGACACTTTCGGCGGTCACTTCGGTAACGAACCGGGTCGTAATTCCGAACGCCTCCAGGTCGTGGAACAGGTCGATAGTGCCGCCAAAGAGCCCAGCACTCGCAATCACTTCGTCGCCCGCGTGCAAAATGTTCAAAAGCGAGATAGTCACTGCCGCCATGCCCGAAGAGCAGGCCACCGCGCCGATACCCTTCTCGAGTGATGCAATTCGGCGTTCAAAGGAATCGTTCGTGGGGTTCGCGATGCGCGTATATGCAAATCCCGGAGCTTTGTTGTTGAATACGGCTTCGAGTTTTTCGGCGGAATCCTGCGAAAAGGCGCTCACCTGGTAAATGGGCGCAAGCGTAGAACCGCTACATCGGTCGCTACCGAAATTCTGGTGCAATAAAGCAGTATTGAAATCCATTCAGAATGTCTCCGTACAATTTCCGTCCGCAGCCAAATATAGAACGGGATTTCACCCCCGTCCAATACTTAATTTTTATGCGGAATTATCAGTTTTTTCTATAGCGAAACCGCATCCGTTCGTTAAATCACCACCACCGGCTCACGCAGCGACTTGTTTTCGAGCAGGGTCGCGGTGTCGCCCTGGGTCACGAACATGCGGTAGATAAACACGTTCACGGCTTCGCCTACATCGATTCTCGGCTGGTCGAAAGACCGGCGGGCCGTAAGCAAGACCCCGTTCACGCGGACGCGCAGTTCGATACCGTAGCCGCGGAAATCCACTTCTTCCACAACGCCTTCTTCAGCGGAACTCTTGTATTTCTGCACTTCGTTTTTCTTGGTGACCTTCACGAATTCTGGGCGCACAATCGCATTCTCCGCATTTTCAAGGATGTCGAAACGGCGGAAATTACTATAGTCCTTAAAAATGCTGGGCTGGCCGAAGAACGATGCCGTAAAGGCGGTTTTCGGGTTGCTGTAAACCTCGTAGGGCGAGCCCACCTGCTCGATGCGGCCCCGGTTAGTGATGATGATTTCGTCGGCGACTTCAATGGCTTCGTCCTGGTCGTGTGTCACGAAAATGCTCGTGACACCGAGTTTCTGGATCATGCCCTTGAGCCAGCTGCGCAGTTCCTGGCGCACCTTCGCGTCGATTGCGGCAAAAGGTTCGTCGAGCAAGAGCAATTGCGGGTTGGGAGCGAGGGCACGGGCAAAGGCTACACGCTGGCGCTGCCCGCCCGAAAGTTCGCTGGGGTAACGTTTTTCGAGTCCGGAAAGGCCCACCAGTTCCAAGAGTTCGTGGACGCGTTCCTTGATTTCGTTGGCCGGCTTCTTCGCAATCTTGAGACCAAAAGCGATATTGTCGAAGACGGTCATGTAGCGGAACAATGCGTAACTCTGGAACACGAAACCGATACCGCGCTTGCTTGCGGGCACATTATTGATGACCTTCCCGTTGATGATGATTTCGCCGCTGTCCGGGTTCTCGAGCCCCGCAATCATGCGGAGAATCGTCGTCTTGCCCGAACCGCTCGGGCCCAGAAGGCCAATCAGCTTGCCTTTCTCGATGCCGACAGTTACATCGTCCGAGGCCTTGAAATTTCCGAAATGCTTGTTGATATGTTTGAGTTCGACGTACATAAAATCTCCTATTTCATAATCGTCATCCCCGCTGTCATTCTGGAGGGGCAAAGCCCCGATAGAATCACGGGGATCCAATTTTCAAGGCTATTTCTTTCTTCCCTTATGTTCAATGACGCTTCGAGCAACCAGAATGAGAATGGCAAGCATCACCAGTATCGACGCCACCGCAAATGCGGGCACGTACTGGAACTCGTTAAAAAGGATTTCCACATGGAGCGGGAGCGTGTTCGTCTTTCCGCGCAGGTGGCCCGAAATCACCGACACCGCTCCGAATTCGCCCATGGCGCGCGCCGCGCAGAGCACCACGCCGTAAAGGAAAGCCCACTTGATATGCGGAAAAGTGATGCGCCTAAAAATCGTAAAACCCTTCGCACCCATGAGCGCCGCCGCCTCTTCCTCGTCGGTTCCCTGCGATTCCAGTACCGGAATCAATTCACGGGAAATAAACGGGAAAGTCACGAAAATTGTCGCAAGCACAATTCCCGGCACCGCAAAGACAATCTTGATATCGGCATCCTGCAACAGCGGGAAAATCGGGCTCTGACGGCCAAACGTGAGCAAGAAAATGAGACCCGCAATAATCGGCGAAACCGTCACCGGCAAGTCAATGAGCGTCGCGAGAATCTTTTTCCCCTTGAACTTGAACTTCGTAAGGCTCCAGGCGGCACACAGCCCGAATACCGTATTGATGGCGACAGCAAAAAACGAAGCCTCCAGCGTAAGGAGGATCGCCTTGATGGTGTAATCGTCGGCAACCGCCTGGCTGTACACCGCAAAACCCTGCTTGAACGCTTCGGTAATCACCGTAATCAGCGGGAGGATAAGCATCAAGAAGACGAAAAGTAGGCTTATGCCAATCAGCGAATACCTGACAAGTTTCGAGCCTTTCGTATCGCGATGGAGAGCGTTCTGCGTCACTGCACTCATTAGCTACCTCCCTTGAGAATCTTGGCGTTCCTGTTCTGCACCACGTTCACCAGGAACAGCGTGATGAACGACGCCACCAGCATCACGAGGGCAATCGTCGTCGCGCTGGAATAGTCGTATTCCTGGAGTTCCGACATGATGATGAGCGGCGCGATTTCGGTTTCGAAGGGCATGTTGCCCGCGATAAATACGACGCTACCGTATTCGCCGAGGCAGCGCCCGAAAGCGAGCCCGAAACCCGTAAAGATGGCGGGAATCAGTTCCGGCAATATGACCTTCCAGAAAATCCTCGTGCGGCTTGCGCCCAGCACCCCCGCAGCCTCTTCGTAGGCGGGGTCCAGTTTTTCGAGCACCGGCTGCACCGCGCGCACCACGAAGGGGATGCCGATAAACACGAGCGCCACTGTAATGCCGATACGCGTGAATGCAATCTTAATGCCGAAATTCGCAAAAAAGCCGCCCACAAGGCCCGTGTCTGCTGTAAGGGCTGTCAAGGCGATGCCCGCTACCGCCGTAGGGAGCGCAAACGGGAGTTCTATGGTTCCGTCCACGATACGCTTGAGCGGGAACGTGTAACGCACCAGCACCCAGGCGAGAACCACGCCCATCACTGCGTTGATAAGCGATGCGATAAAAGCCGTCAAGAAACTCACCTTGAAACTCGAAAGCACCCGCGGCCGCGTGATGACATCGATAATCTCACTCGCGCTCATCTGGGCCGAAAACACGACCAGCGAAGCAAGCGGAATCAGCACCACCACGCTCAAAATCGCCAGGGTCACCCCCGTAGTAAGGCCGAAGCCCGGTATGACAACACTCTTTCTTTTCATAAACGTTGCCAAATATAGAACGGGCTTTTGGGTGCGTCTAATACTTAATATTTATGCTGAATTATCAATTTTTTCTATAACAAACAGGGTGCAATAGGCACCCCAAATTATTTATATTACCGACAAAAATTGGAGATTTAAAATGAGCCTGACCGTCGAACGCGCAAAAGAAATCAGCAAGGGCCACGTGACCGAAGAATCGCTGGTCATCCATTCCCTCAACGTATGCTACGCCATGGGCGCCATGGCCAAACACTTTGGCGAAGACGTTGAACACTGGCAAGCCGTGGGCTACCTGCACGATTACGACTACCAGGAATTTCCCGAAGAACACCTGCAGCACACCGAAAAGGAACTGCTCGCACAAGGCGTCTCCGAAGAAGACGTGCGTGCCATTTTGGCACACGGTTTTGAAATCGTGAACCAGGTGGAGCCCAAGACCAACATGGAAAAGAGCCTGTTTACCGTCGACGAACTCACCGGAATCATCCAGGCCTGCGCGAGAATGCGCCCCAACGGCATCCTGGATCTGGAAGTGAAAAGCTTCATTAAGAAGTTCAAGGACAAGAAATTTGCCGCCAAGTGCAACCGCGACTACATCCTGAAAGGCTGCGCCCTGCTCGGCATGGACGTGAAAGACGTCGCCGCCATCTGCATCGAGGGCATGCGCGAACACGCCGCAGAAATTGGGCTGGCAGGGAACGCCGGGGCATAATGTCGGAAAAATGGGCGTTCCCCGGCTTGTCCCCATCTGTCACCCTGGAGCCGCAGGCGATAGGGGCCATGCCGGGTCGGGCTATACTCGCTTCGCTCACCGAGCCTGTAGTCTCGGCCCCAAGGGGTAACTATCCCTAACGCAAAAGTCTCGTATCACTGAAAAAAGAATCGCGGTTTAGCCCCTTGACACGCAAAAACAGTGAGTATAGATTTATCGCATGACCTACTACTTTATCAGCGACTTGCATGTCGAATACCGCCATCAAGCGAGAATACACCGATAAACTAGGCAAAAAGCACCTGCTGCTGTGCAATCCCGTGGGCAACCCCGACGAGAAACCCTACGCAGAATATGGACTCAAACGGGAAGATTTCTTGATGGAAGTGGGGGGGGGAGGATTTTTTTGCTTAAAATCAAAACGGGACAAAATATCAAAATCCCCCCCCAAAAAACATCTTTTTCGGCAAATTTGCACATTTTTTATGTTTTTAACACCTAAATTCATTTATATTTCAGGTGGATGCCCGATTTTAGTAAGTTCTTATTTTTTGATTTGGAATATAATCCCGAAACACAGAAAGTCCGGGAATATGGCTTTATATTGGGTGAAGAATATGTTCGCGATAGGAATCCCGCCAAATTAGAATCGGCAGCTTTAAAAGCTAAGTTTATTGTTGGGCACAATGTACTGCGTCATGACGCCCCGATACTCCGGCAATATTTCTCTATCGATTTTCCGAACGTCAAGGCGCTTGACACATTGATGCTGTCGTCACTGCTATTCCCGCGCAAGCCGTATCACAAATTGCGCAAGGAATACCTGCACAATGAAGACGACCCGTCGGATCCGCTGGAAGATGCCAGACTCTGCAAAAAATTGCTAGAAGACTGCATCGAAAAATGGAAAAGTTATCCATGGCAACTTCAATATCTTCTCTTTCAATTTTTAAAAAACGAGCCTGGCTTTGCCCCATTTTTTGAACTGGTCGATGTCCCTAGCACGCTAAAGCTACGCCATAAAATAGCGGAAATACAGCGCTGGTTCACTTCTAATTACGAAAAAACAATTTGCTTGCGTCAAGATTTTCAAAATGAATGGAAGGCATACCGTGCAGAATGGTGCTTTCTGCTGACATTATTCCATGAAGAAGGCCCTAGCGATTATGTACCTTACTGGGTACGCTACCAATACCCCCATCTTGAAAACATTCTGCATCGTAGGCGTCTTGTTCCTTGCGGAGACTCCCAATGTCCATACTGTTCCGAACAATTGAGCTCAACGAAGCAGTTGAAAAAATGGTTTGGCTTCGATAGTTTCCGTTCCTTTAATGGGGAAAAGATTCCTCTTCAGCAACAGGTTGTTGAATCGGCCATGCGAGGGGAATCCCTATTGGCAGTCTTTCCAACGGGTGGTGGAAAATCAATGACTTTTCAATTGCCAGCCTTGATTGCGGGCACCCAAGTAGGCGCATTGACCGTCGTGATTTCACCAATTGTCGCTTTGATGAAGGACCAAGTTGACGTTCTGGAAAAGCGTAGGCAAATAGGAGACGCCGCCTATATAAACTCCATGCTTTCTCCCGCAGAACGAAAAGACGTTATCGAAAAAGTCAACAACGGCGAAAAGAACATTCTATATATTTCTCCAGAATCACTGCGTTCGAATACGACATTCAATTTACTGAAGCATCGTCGAGTAGAACGTATCGTTGTAGATGAGGCTCACTGTTTTAGCGGCTGGGGCCACGATTTTAGAGTCGATTATCTTTATTTGGCAGACTTTTTGAAAGACTTGCAAAGAGAAAAGAATCTAGAATCTCCGATTTCGGTGAGTTGCTTTACGGCAACCGCAAAGCAATCCGTTGTAGATGACATTTGCGGTTATTTCAAGGAACGCCTAAATCTTGAATTGGTAAAATTCGTTAGCCCCGCAAAACGTACAAACCTGACGTATAAGGTTATTGAATCTTCGGAGTCACCCAACGAACGGCGTAAGCAGTTAGTAAATATTCTTCGCGAATATAAAGGTCCCAAAATCATATATGCATCCAAGGTGAAGACGACAGAATCCTTAGCCGAAGAATTGTACAA
This sequence comes from Fibrobacter sp., assembly GCA_017503015.1. Classification (NCBI taxonomy): domain Bacteria; kingdom Pseudomonadati; phylum Fibrobacterota; class Fibrobacteria; order Fibrobacterales; family Fibrobacteraceae; genus Fibrobacter; species Fibrobacter sp. The sequence continues at coordinate 37,350 of JAFVTX010000002.1, forward strand.
TCGAGGCTTCGCCAGCGCCTGCTATAACGGCAAAATGGAATCCGAAAAGAAAATGACCATTCAGGACCAATTTCAGAATGGCGAAGTGGATACCATGGTGGCGACAACGGCTTTCGGAATGGGCGTTGACAAGGACAACGTGGAACTGGTCGCTCACTACGAAATTTCTAGTACACTGGAAAATTATGTACAAGAAGCAGGCCGTGCGGGTCGTGACCCAAAATTGCAGGCCAGCTGTGTAGCACTTTTCAATCCTAAAGATCTTGACACGAACTTTCAAATTCTTCAACAATCTAAGCTATCTGCACAAGAGATCTCATCCGTCTGGAAAGTTTTGAAAAAAACAGCTGGCAACCAGAATCGCATAATCATGTCGGCTCTTGAAATAGCTGATTTATGCGGATGGACAGAAAAAGAAAATGACGCCAGTGTCAATACGACAAAGGTTAAGCTAGCCATTCTTGTTTTGGAAGAACAGGGATTCTTGAAGCGTAAGCGGAATAGAACTCAAATGTATGGTTCATCCATTTCGGTTGATTCTGCAGAAGAGGCCCGTGAAAGAATCGGTTCAGACAAGATTGAAATCACTAACTCAACCGAAAATATCGCATATCGCATAATTCATCACATCATCAGCAAACGATGGACCCGTTCTCCGGAATGCGCTCTTGACGAACTTACTGTAAATTTAGGCCTGACGCGCGAACAGGCAAATGATGGACTGCGGCTATTGAGAACGCTCAATCTTTTGAACGAGGAAGATGATTGGAGCGCCAGATTACAGAGAAAGGGTAACGATACTCCACGTTCACTCTTAAAAGCTGCATCTGAATTGCAGGAAGAACTGCTGAAAGCATGCGAAGGCAAGGGCGTTAATGACCGCTTTGTCATAGACATGACCAAACTCAATTCCCAGTTAAACCAAAGAGATGACTCTATCGGTGCTTCTACATCTAGACGGAATCTTTTCATTTTCCGTGGCATTCTGCGTTATTGGGCCCACGAAAGTGTCGCTGAAATCCATTTAGTAGAAGCAGGACATCAGGTTTATCAGATAGAATTTCTTGTTCCTCCTGAAAGTGTCAAGGAAAACCTCAAGAAGCAATGGCAGATATTTGACAAGGCCATTGATGCATTGACGGATATGCAAAAGGAACAAGCTCATAAAAATGGAAATATTGTCTGGTTCTCCTTAAATAGTTTAATGAGAAAAATGTACGGCGAGAAAGCTGTTGGCCGTATTGAGATGCAAAAGCAACTGGAGTATGCCCTTCTCTTCTTGCATTTAGTTGGATCCATTACACTGGACCATGGCCTTGTCGTTTTCTATACAGGGCTTGTTTTGGAGTTGAATCCAGAAGCAAAACAACGCAGTTTTACTCCTAAAGACTTTGAAATGCTTGATGCGCATTACAAGCATAAAGCAGAAGCGATTCACATTGTTGGTGAATATGCTAAGATGATGCTTACCGATGAACGAATGGCTCAGCAGTTATTAGGTGATTATTTCGTAATGGATATCGGTGATTTTCGTTTGAAGTATATGCAGGGAATAAAGCAGGAAGATTCCGTATCCGATGAACTGAAGCGGAAAATAGAAAAAGTTAATGACGAACAGCGTAAAGTCATAAAAAGCCGCAAGAAACATATCCTTGTAGGTGCCGGCCCCGGTTCGGGAAAAACGCACCTGCTAGTTCACAAAGTTGCTTCGCTTTTGTGGATTGAAGAAGCAAAACCTGATTCAATCCTGTGCTTGACATACACGCGCGCTGCATGCCGCGAGCTCAGAAAGCGCCTGTTTGATTTGGCAGGCCTGTTAGCTGCAAAAGTAACCATCACCACATTCCATTCACTCGCTTTCTCTATACTTGGCGTACAGGGAAATAAAAAGGCACTTGAAAATGCTGACGATGTTGTTTCCAAAGCCGCTGAACTTCTTGAATCCGGAGAAGACGTTGGCGTAGGTGCCCCCGGTGTTATTCTTGTTGATGAATTTCAGGATTTGTCTGCAGGAGAATACCGCCTATTGCGAGCTCTTTATGATTTAGGAGAAAAAGATCCCCGCGTTATTGTCGTTGGAGACGATGATCAAAGTATTTTTGCTTTCCGTGGAAGTTCTTCTCAGTATTTCCAAAAATTTGCCGATGAATTCCCGAATACCGAAAAATTCTATTTAACGACAAATTACCGCTCTGTCGCTGAACTTGTACGAGCAAATGCAAAATTGCTTGACTTGATGACAGAACGCGTAAAAGAAGGCTCGCAACAGTTTGCATTAAAACAAGACAAGGCGTCGCTAGCATTCTATGAAGAAAGTGACAAGGCTACAGCCGCTTTTGCTGCAGCAGAAATTCTGGCAAAAAAATTTTTATCAAATTCAACAGAGTCCTATTGTATTTTGACGAGGGATAACGCGGAAGCCTTTTTGGCTGCTGCGAAATTAGAAGAAAAAAATGTTCCATATCGCCTTCTTAAAGGGCGAGACAAGGACAAATGTCCCGTTGAAAAAACACGAGAAATTTTAGGATTCAGCAAAATACTCCAGGAGGACCCGCGCGTAGGTAAATTCCCGTGGAGTGCAAAAGAATTCAGACGACTTGCAGACGATTACAAAACAAACCATAAAACAGAAAGTTCTTTTGAATTGCTAGATGCATTAGTAAATGATTTTATAGAGACCGAAACGGCTTGCGGCGAAGACGAAATCACATTAGGTGATTTCAACCAGTATTTGAGCGAAGTGTCGTATAGCGACTTTGCTACGAAAAACATGGGTGCGGTTTCTATAGGGACAATGCATAGCGCAAAAGGACTTGAATGGGATAATGTAATCCTTGCGCTAGGATCGTGGGCATTGAAAGATGCCGACGACAAAACAGCACAAGAAAATTATCGTCTGCTTTACGTTGCTGCGACACGAGCAAAGAAATCGCTAACTATTATTGGCGCTGAAAAAATGCTGCCGCAAGAATGGTTAAGTCATTTTGTCAAGCAAGGCAAAATCACTAACATAGATATTCCGAAGGTATTGCATATTGAAACGGGGCTCAGTGACATGGCTTTGGGACAGTATCTGAAAAAAGGTGATTCTAGCGATGTTTTTGTTGAAAAGCTACAACAGGTGTTAGAAAAAGAATCGATAGGAACATCCCTTTCCGTAGAACTTCATCCCAAAACAGGAAACTACTGTATAAAACAAGGTTCACTTTATTGGGCATGGTTCGCAAAGGATTTTACTGGCGGCCTTGTGAAAAGCCTGGCAAAGAATATCCTTGTTCCACAAAAGGCTATTCTTTCGCAAGTTGTTCGCTGGACATCTGAAGACGGGCAAGAAACCTGGGTGCCGTTGTTTAGAGTGGAATTCGCAAAAAAAATAATCTCTCGATCGTCGCAAGAGATATGACAAATCATTGAAAATGTATCGGATTTGAGTTGTCAAGCATTCCTTGACAACTCAAAAGCGGTGCGTTGCGGGCTGGCGTCTGAGCCCCGCAGAAGGGGAAGGCTTTTCCCTCCTTTCAGAATTTTCCCACAAAATCGCCCGGACCTATTGACAATCGTGGTTTCCGAAGCTATATTTAGTGCACAAGTGTGTAGTTTTGGCGTTTTTTGCTTGTTCGCCAAAGGAGTTGATGATGAAAGACATTGAGCATGTCGCCTTGAACCTATTGGATAGGTCCGGATTATTCGCGATAAGCAGGTGCTGCTGGACAGCGATCTTGCGATTCTTTATGGGGTTGAAACCAAGCGTATCAACGAACAGGTAAAGCGTAATATTGAGCGCTTTCCAGCAGAGTTTTGTTTTCAACTAGACAAACTGGAGTTTGAAAATTGGAAGTCGCAATTTGCGACTTCCAATTCAGACAAGATGGGATTGCGAAAGGCGCCCTTCGCCTTCACCGAGCAGGGGGTGGCAATGCTTTCTGCCGTACTGCATAGCGAAAAAGCCATAAGGGTCAGCATAGACATTATGAAGGCATTCGTTGCGATGCGACACTACATGATGCTGAATGGTGGTTTCGTTAATCGCCTTGCCAATGTGGAAAGTAAAGTAATCGATCAGGATGCGCGGTTGCTCGATCACGAACACAAATTTGATACCATTTTTGAGGCGATGGACCGCGGCGAGCTCAAAACCAAGGGCATTTTCTACGAAAGTCAGGAGTTTGACGCCTATGCTTTTGCGTGCGGCTTAATCCGCCAGGCGCAAAAAAACATTGTGCTTGTGGACAATTATGTGGATGAAACGACTCTTTTGATGATGCTCAAGAGGAAAAAGGGCGTCTCGGTGACGATTTATACCTACAACAAGAGCAAAATTTTTGAGCTAGACCTCCAGAAATACAATGCGCAGTATGCCGACTGCCCCATAACAATTCTTCCAAATACAAATACTCACGATCGCTTTCTGTTTATAGACGAAACTTCGTATCACTTTGGAGCGTCTCTAAAGGACTTGGGGAAGAAAACGTTCTTCTGTAGCAAAGAAGACTTCACCTTGGAAGAGGTACTGAAAGAAACGCAAAACAAAAGAATCCGCTAAAAAATCCCCGCTCCGAAGAGCGAGGATTTTTGCTATGACAATTTGGCTCTAGATTCTATCGCCTCTTCGAGGCTCCAGAATGACAACCTGGCTTACTTCTTTTCGTAAATCTGGTCGAAGACGCCTCCGTTGGAGAAGTGCGTTCCCTGTGCCTTGTCCCAACCGCCGAAGTGCTCGATAGAAATCAAGTTCACGTTCTGGTCGAATTCCTTGTACTGGTCGAGAATGGCCTTGTTGGAGGGGCGGTAATGGTTCTTTGCGGCAATGTGCTGGCCGTCGTCGCTGTAGAGGTAGTTCAAGTACTCGGTGGCAAGTTCGCGGGTGCCGCGCTTGTCGACCACCTTGTCCACGATGGCAACGGAAGGTTCAGCCAGAATGCTGATGCTCGGGATTACGATTTCGTAGTCGTTCGGGTAGTCCTTGAGAGCGAGGAAGGCTTCGTTTTCCCATGCGAGAAGCACGTCGCCCTGGCCGTTTTCGATAAAGGTCGTGGTGGAGCCACGTGCACCGGAAGCGAGCACGAGCACGTTCTGGAACAGTTTCTTGATGAAGTCCTTGACCTTGGCCTCGTCATTGTTGTACTGCTTTTCGGCCCATGCCCAGGCGGCGAGGTAGTTCCAGCGTGCGCCACCGGAAGTTTTCGGGTTCGGCGTGATGATGCCAACGCCCGGCTTCACGAGGTCACCCCAGTCCTTCAGGTTCTTCGGGTTGCCCTTGCGGACCAGGAACACGATGGTGGATGTATACGGGGAACTATTCAGCGGGAATTCCTTGACCCAACCGTTTTCGATGAGGCCCGCGTCGCGCACTGCGTTCACGTCGAATTCGAGGGCGAGAGTCACCACGTCGGCTTCGAGACCGTTGGCCACTTCCAGAGCCTGCTTGCCGGAACCGCCGTGAGACTGCGTGATTTCCACTTCGCCACCGGTCTTTTCTTTCCAGTGCTTCTTGAAGACTTCGTTGTAGTTCGCGTAGAGTTCGCGGGTCGGGTCGTAAGACACGTTGGTGAGCGTCTGCTTTTCAACCTTCTTGACGGAAGTTTCGCTCTTCTGCTCGTCAGAAGATGAGCATGCGCTAAAACCGATAGTTCCCGCAATCAGGAGACTTGCCGCAATGGCGGACTTGACAAAATTCTGATTCATTCTTATACCTCGCTTGTTTATTGTTTTTTGTTTGTTGTTTTTTGTGCGCCGAAATATAGAACCCGTTTTTGCCATTGTCCAATACTTAATTCTTATGCGGTATTATCGGATTTTTTTATAAGTTCCGAACGCAAAATAGCCTTTTGCTATCGGCAGGTATAAGAAAATAGTATAACGCCAGATATTGTGCCGCAAAAAACCGATTTGTATTTTATAGTATCATCTTTTTTATTTGGTTTAAAATGTCTTTAACCCGCGAAGAAGCTCTTAATATTCTGAATACCAATGCAGAACTCTTGCCTGCGCTTGTTGAAAATGCATATAAATTGCGCGCCAAGTACAAAGGCAACCGCGTAAACATCCAGTTGCTCACCAATGTCCGTAGTGGAAACTGCACGCAGAACTGCGCGTATTGCGCCCAGTCCCGCGATTCCGAAGCACCTATTGAAAAGTACCGCTATGTAGAGGATAAAAAACTCTATGGCGACAACGATCTTGTTGACGAAATGCATTTGGCGAGGCACTGCATCGGGCTCAGCGGCATCCGCTTTGCCGACGACGATATCGAAAAACTTGCCGAACGCATCCGCAGGATGAAAAAGAATGACACGCAAATCTGTTGTTCCATCGGGTTCCTGACCGAAAAGCAGGCTTTGATTCTTAAGGAAGCGGGGCTGAACCGTATCAATCACAACTTGAACAGCAGCCGTCGTTTTTATCCGAGCATCTGCACCACGCACACTTACCAAGAACGAATTGACAACCTGAAAATGCTGAAGGGTCTCGGCTTTGAAATTTGCTCCGGCGGCATCATCGGCATGGGTGAAACGCCCGAAGATGTCGTCGATATGCTTTTCGAACTGCTGGAAATCAATCCCGACTCGGTGCCCATCAACTTCTTGCTTCCGGTAGAAGGCACGCGCCTAGCGAAGCGCGACATTTCAGCTCTCACGCCCGAATACTGCATCAAGGTGCTTTGCCTTGCGCGTCTGATGCTCCCGAAATCGGACATCCGCTGTGCCGCCGGCCGCGAAATGTATTTCAAGGGACACGAGAAGACGCTTTTCAAGGTGGCCGATTCCATATTCGCGTCAGGCTACCTCACCGAAGGCGGCCAGAGTCTCGAAGAAACATTCCGCACCATCGAGGCGGCGGGCTTCACCTGGCAAGTGGAAAGCGAATCATCCCACTAGCTTCAAAAAATACTGGTGGATGCTAGTGTCGCTATTGAGTTCCGGGTGAAATGAAAGTGCGATCTGGTTCTTGTAGCGAACGGCAACGATTTGCTCGGGAGCATCTGCAGTATTTGAACTTGCCGTACGCGAAAGGACTTCGATGCCTTTGCCGACTGATTCAAAGAAGGGCGCGCGAATAAAAGTCTGCGGAACTTTTCCGACGTGCGCGACTTCGTTTTCCGTAAAGAAGCTGCCGAGTTGCCGACCGTAGGCATTGCGGCGGATAATCGCGGGGAACGTCGCGAAATGCGCCTTGTTTTCGCCTGCAATTTTTTCGGCAAGGAGGATTGCGCCGGCACATGTTGCAAGCACAGGCAGGCCTTCGACAATCTTTTTTCGAAGAGGCTCGAAAAGCCCCAAATCGTGGAGCAGCTTCCCTTGCACGGTACTTTCTCCACCGGGGAGTACGAGACCGTCTAAATGGCGGTCAAGGTCGCGTAACTGCCTGATTTCAAATACTTCGGCGCCCAGCGATTTGAGGATACGTTCATGTTCAATGAACGCCCCCTGCACCGCGAGTACGCCAATTTGCGGTTTGATAATTCCCATTATTTTCCCCTTTCGGCCATCAGCAGCGCGATTTCCTGTTCGTTGATACCGACCATGGCTTCGCCCAAGTCTTCAGAAAGTTTGGCGATAAGCTTTGCATCGGTGTAATTGGTAACTGCCTGTACAATGGCGGCGGCGCGCTTGGCGGGGTTACCTGACTTGAAGATTCCGGAGCCTACGAAAACGCCTTCGGCACCGAGTTGCATCATGAGGGCGGCATCGGCGGGGGTGGCAACACCACCGGCAGCGAAGTTCACCACGGGGAGTTTCTTGTGGTCGTGAACGAAGCGCACCAGGTCGTACGACACCTGGAGTTCCTTGGCACGGTTAAAGAGTTCATCTTCGCGCATGTTCGAAATGCGGGCGATTTCCTGGTTCATCAGGCGCATGTGTCGTACGGCCTGGACGATGTCGCCCGTACCCGGCTCCCCCTTGGTACGGATCATCGACGCTCCTTCTTCAATACGGCGCAGCGCTTCGCCCAAATCCTTGGCGCCGCAAACGAACGGCACATCAAATTCTCGCTTATTGATGTGGAAAATGTCGTCGGCAGGAGAGAGCACTTCGCTTTCGTCGATGTAGTCGATCTCGATGGCCTGCAAAATTTGCGCTTCGGCAAAATGACCGATACGGCATTTGGCCATGACCGGGATAGAGACGGCGTCCTGAATGCCCTTAATCATCTTGGGGTCGCTCATGCGCGATACACCGCCCGCGGCACGGATGTCGGCAGGAATGCGTTCCAGGGCCATCACGGCGGCGGCACCTGCGGCTTCGGCAATTTTGGCTTGTTCGGGGGTAGTCACATCCATAATGACGCCACCCTTGAGCATCTGGGCAAGGTTCTTGTTGAGTTCGTAACGGTTCTGGTCAGACATGTACATCTCCTTGAAAGTGATTGTTTTGTTTACGACGCTTAATTTAAAACATTCGCTTGACCTGCACAATATTCAGTTTTTTACTATTTTTATAAGGTCAGTTAAATATCAGATTAACAATATTAATAAGGTCAGTTTAATGTTCACTTACGATATGTCCAAGGCGGGAGCAAATAGCCTCTACCATTACCTTTATCAATGCATCAAAAAAGATATCGTAAGCGGAAACGTCCTTGCCGAAGAACAGCTCCCTTCCAAACGTAACCTCGCGCAGAATCTTGGCGTTAGCGTCGTGACGGTTGAAAATGCTTACGCACAGCTCCTCGCCGAAGGTTTCATCTACTCGCTCCCTAAAAAGGGCTTCTTTGTTGCGGACATTAATGCCGCAGCTAATGAACAAGCCCATCGGAATCGCAAGAAATCTCGCACACGCAGGCTCCGCGCAGAACTCTCCGACGAATCAGAACATGTCAACCCGAAATATATCGCCGACTTTGCAAGTAACGGTTCCGATATCGAGGCGTTCCCCTTTACCACTTGGGCAAAAATCACTCGCGAGGTCCTTTGCGAAAGGCAAAATGATATGCTGCAAGTTTCTCCGGGAATGGGCTCGCTAGAACTTCGCCGAGCCATTGCCCGCATGCTCCGCGAATTCAGAAATATCCAGGTATCGCCCGAACAGATTGTCATTGGCGCCGGAACTGATTACCTTTATGGTTTGCTAGTACAATTGCTCGGATTTGACAAGTGCTATGGCGTAGAAGACCCTGGTTGGAGCAAAATATCGAAGCTCTATAGCCAATACGGCGTCAAAGTTCGTCACGTCCCTATTCTGAACGATAACTTTGTGGACTCGGTCGCAGATTTCGGCGTTGACGTGATGCATATTTCCCCTGCCCATCATTTTCCGACAGGAAAGGTGATGCCCATTGGCGAGCGTTACCGCTTGCTCAGCTGGGCTACTGAATCGCCGAGACGCTACATTGTAGAAGATGATTATGACAGCGAATTTCGCATGACAGGAAAGCCTATTCCTGCGTTGCAAAACATCGATGTTTCTGAGAAGGTGATTTACCTGAATACATTCTCCAAAACGATGACATCTGCGATTAGGCTTAGTTATATGGTGCTCCCGCCGCATCTTGTCGAAAAATTTCATCAGAAACTTTCGTTCTACTCTTGTTCCGTATCGAATCTGGACCAGTACGTCATGGCTAAATTCATCGACTTGGGCTATTACGAGACTCACATCAACCGCATGCGTAACCTTTACCGCGCCAAGCGCGACGCGCTGCTGTCGGCAATAAGAAAAAGCAGGCTTTCAAGCGTTGTTCGCATTTATGAAGAAGATGCCGGTCTGCACTTTATTTTGGAAGCGTCAATAAAATGTTCTGATTCCGATTTTTGCAGGCAGCTGCGCCAAAAAGGCGTTAACATCAAGGCCCTTTCGGAATACTATTTCGAAGCGCAGCCCTCTGTGCACAAGTTCGTCATTAACTATTCCTCGGTGGATAAGAGGAATGTGCAAAAGGCGGTGCAGGCTTTCGCATTGCTCTGTAAGTAAAGAACGCCCTTGGCGTTTAATAACGTCGAGGACGTGTTTTGCGAGTCGAGATGCAAAAGCGACTTACTTTTCGTTGCGCAATTTCTTTGCTGCCGCCACGAGATTCTTGAGGCTTGCCGTGGTTTCGATTTCGCCGCGGGTCTTGAGGCCACAATCGGGGTTTACCCACACGTTTTCTTGCGGCACCTTCGCATGCACCAGGCGGAATGCGGGAATCGCCCAGTCGAGGTATTCCTTGTGCCAGTCGCTCTTGCGGAGCGGCAGCTTTTCGCGGAGGGCGGCTTCGTCAATCTGGATAATGCGAATGCCGTTCTTTTCGAGGTCAAGGACTTCATCGCGCTACGCCAAAGCCTACATTGCAGCCCTTTTAAGGCATTGTAAATAAAAAAAAGACCCCCGGCGCGGGTTACGCCAGGGGCAGGTTTTTGGAGTTGTGATTATTGGATGCTTGCGGTAAAGCGAGCGGCGATGGCGACATCGGCGATTTCATTTTCGCTGTAGGCGCTCAACTGAATTTTGCTGTGCTTGCCGAATTTCTTGATGAGGCTTACCGTCCAGGCGAGTTCGTCGGCATCCTTGTTCAGTTCGTCGCGGTCCTTGAAGTATTCAAGTTCCGCGTAAAAACTGTTCAAGATACCTGCGGTCGGAATTTCGAGACCGACGAAAAACGGAGTGTAATCGGAGCCCTGGGCATATTCAGGCTTGATGGCGTTTGCGGCCGTTAAATCTTCGCCGTCACCCGTGGTGATGTAGGCGACTTCACCATAAACGCCAAGGTTCTTGAGGAGGTAGTAGCTTGCGCGACCCGCAATGCGGTGCGTCACTTCGGCAGTGTGCTGGATTGGGTCAAGAACGTTTCCACGGTAGGCAGCGCTGATTTTTGCATCGCCGAGCTTGAGGGTTTCTTCGGCGCGGAGGTAGCCGGTGTCGAACTTACTGTCGTATGTACCGAGCAACAAGCTGAAGCTGGAAACGCCTACATCATAGCCGATGCCGAGAGCATCATGCTGGTAATCGCGGGCAAGGAATCCGCGCTTGCTCAGGTGCACGTCCACGTAGGTACCGAAGTTACCTGCAACGGTCCAGTCCGTACGGAAACGACCGAACTGCGTGCTGAAATTACCGAAATCAGAGTTCCACTTGTACTTGGCGTAGTAGGTATCGGCGCTAATCTTGTCCTGTGCCGTTTTTGTAGCCTTGACATTGCCGTCTTGATCAACGGTCACGTCGGTCACGTTCTTGTTGCCAAAGGCCGGAGAGAAAATACGAATGTTGATTACCGCTTCAAAGTCATCGGAAGAATACTTTCCACCGATGTTTGCACGCAAGAAGGAATTGTCAAGCGTATTGTCGGCATCGTTATCGTAAACGGCCTTAATGGCCTGGGCCTGCACGTTTCCGGTAAGCTTGAAAGCGGGTTCCTCTTTCGGTTTTTCAGGCGCGGCAGTTTCGGCCTTGGGGGGTTCCGCTACGGGAGCTGTAGCTGCGGGAGCTGCTTCTGCAGAAGTTTCATTTGCAGAGGCAACGGGTGCTTCGGCAGGTGCTTCCGCAACAGGAGTTTCAGCGACGGGAGTTTCGGCAGGGGCTTCTTCCACGGGTGCGCTTGTGGCCTGAGTTTCCGGAGCAGCAGTTGCTTCGGGAGCGGCGGTTGCTGAGCCGGTTGATGAGCTTGCCGAATTAGTCGAAGCATCGGCAGCCGGAGTTTCTGCTGCCGGGGCCTCAGCGGCAGGGGCCGCGGCCACAGGAGCTTCTGCTGCGGGGGCAACATCCTGTGCGAAAACGTTGGAGGCGAAAAGGGAAGTCGTAATGGCCGCTGCGGCGGCGAACTTTGCAAAATTATGATTCATTCTTAAACTCCTTGGTTATGGTTATTTTTTTAGTTCTTCTTTTGTGCGCACAAATATAGAAGGCACTTTTTATTTTGTCCAATACTTTAATTTTATGCGGAGTTATCGTTTTTTGCTATAAAAAATCCCCGTCTTCGCGGGGGATGACGATGGCGTGCACCGACTGTTACTTTATCACAACTTTTCGATACGTGTCGAAAGCGGCCCACTTGCGGAAGAATTCTTCTCGTCCAAATTCACCTGCTTCGGCATATTCGCGCAGAAGCCTTGAAACATCTTCGTCGGAGAACACCTTGATTTCAAAGCCTCGCCCGTTGATGACGGGGAATCCGTCGTAAAGATATTTGGCCGATTCCGTAATTTCGGCAATTCGCTTGCCGCGCACCTTCACGGCTACGCTGTCACGCAAGATGATAATGTCGAAATCGTCGGGATAGTGGTAGCTTTCGCCTACGGTCGGGATTTCGTCACCGACAGTGTAGTGCTGCCTTACGGGCTGCTGCTTCACCACGGAGAGTGTCGCCGTGTCGTAGAAAAATTCTTCGAAGATTTCTCCACGACCGTGGCGTTCACCCTGCACGAATTCAGCCTTTTCGCCTGCGGCAATCTGCCTTTCAAAAAGATCTTCCACGACTCCACAAGCCGATGTCGCATGGGTCACGCGGTCGATCAAAATCAGTTCGCCCAAGGTCTTGTGCTTCTCGAAAAGGTCCACGACAATTCCTTCGGCAAATACAATTTCAACAACGGCGATGCCATTCTTGTTGAGCGTTTCAGTAGCCTGGTGTGCACCCGTATTCACGTCAATCGCATACTCGATTTTAGTGAGTATTCCGGGAATCGTTTTCGTCCCGAGTTTTACAAGGTAGTCCTTGCCGAGCGAAAGCGGTTCGTCATCCATCCACAGGAGCGAAGCCTTGATTTTCTTGTAGCTTCCGATGTCAGTGTCTTTGGCGAGCACGCAACCTCTAGAAACATCCACTTCGCGGTCCAGCGAAATGGTCACAGGTTCACCGGCGTGAGCCTCTTCCACATTCTTGTCGCCACGCAGGATTCCCTTGACGGTCGCCTTCTCGTTGCTCGGGAGGCTAGTAACCGTATCGCCCACGCGGATAATACCCGCTTCGATCTGTCCCTGGAACCCGCGAAAAGTGCGGTCCGGGCGGCATACGCGCTGCACGGGCAGGTAAAAACCCGCTTCGGTTTGCGCATCGTCGATGTCGATGGTTTCAAGGTAATCCAAGAGGGCCTTGCCCTGGTACCAGGCGATGTTCTTGGATTTCACCGTCACGTTGTCGCCTTCGGTAGCCGAAAGCGGAATCACGTAAACGCTGTGGAGCGAAAGTTCGTCGCTCAGTTCGTTGATTTGCTTCAGGATTTCTTCGAAGCGTTCCTGGCTATAGCCCACAAGATCCATCTTGTTCACAGCAAAGACAAAGTAGCGGATACCCATGAGCTTGCAGATGCGGGCGTGACGGCGGGTCTGCACAAGCACACCCTGCGAGGCATCCACAAGAATCACGGAGAGGTCTGCAAACGAGGCGCCCACGGCCATGTTACGGGTGTATTCCTCATGCCCCGGCGTATCTGCCACAATGAAACTGCGGTTGTCCGTCGTAAAGTAACGGTACGCGACATCGATGGTAATGCCCTGCTCGCGTTCCGCCATCAGGCCGTCCAGCAAAAGGGAATAGTCAATTTTTCCGCTGCGGCTACCGACTTTGCTGTCGAGCTCCAGAGCCTTTTCCTGGTCAGCGTAAAGCAACTTGGAATCGTAAAGGATATGCCCGATGAGTGTAGATTTTCCGTCGTCCACCGAGCCGCATGTAATAAACTTCAACAAACCATTCATTAGAAATATCCCTCCCTCTTGCGGCGTTCCATGCTGCCTGCGGCTTCGTTGTCAATGACGCGGGAAGTGCGTTCCGAGGATACTGCACTCAATGTTTCGTTGATGATTTCGTCGAGTGTGGTGGCAGTCGATTCAATGCCACCCGTGAGCGGGTAACAGCCCAGTGTACGGAAACGCACCGACTTGATTTCGGGCGTTTCGCCTTCGCGAAGCGGGAAGCGGTCATCGTCCACCATGATGATGTTGCCGTCGCGCACCACGACCGGGCGCGGGGCCGCAAAGTACAGCGGAACAATATCAATCTTTTCGCGCTTGATGTACTGCCAAATGTCTTTTTCGGTCCAGTTCGAAATCGGGAAAACGCGGATGCTTTCGCCCTTGTTGATTTTGGTATTGTAAAGTTTCCACATTTCAGGGCGCTGGTTTTTCGGGTCCCAGGCATGTGCAGAATTGCGAAAAGAGAAAATCCTCTCCTTGGCGCGGGATTTTTCTTCGTCACGGCGGCCACCGCCAAAGGCAGCGGTAAAGCCGTACTTGTTGAGTGCCTGCTTCAAGGCCTGCGTCTTCATGATATCGGTATAGGCGGCACCGTGGTCAAACGGGTTGATGCCCTGCTTGACGCCGTCCTGGTTGATGTATTCCAGCATTTCGATGCCGAGCTTTTTCGCGATGTTGTCGCGGAACTCGATCATCTCGCGGAACTTCCACGTGGTATTCACGTGCAGAAACGGGAAAGGCGGCTTTTCGGGGTAAAAGGCCTTCATGGCCAAATGCAACATGACGGAACTGTCCTTGCCGATAGAGTAGAGCATCACCGGCTTTTCGCATTCGGCAGCGACTTCGCGGATGATGTAAATTGCTTCGGCTTCCAGTTCGTCGAGATGTGAATATTCGCTCAAGTTAAATCTCCATTAAGATTCCGGGTCAAGCCCGGAATGACGATTTGTGAAATTCCTAGTATTTGTTCGATTCCTTGGGGTCAATGTCGATAGTCTTGACACTTCCGTCGTTCAACTCAAAAATCCAACGCACGATATCGTTCTTTTGGCCCTTGACCTTTTCGGTGTGCACCTTGCAGCCCTTGCCGCCAATGTCTTCGCCGAGGAAAAACCGGATGGCGTGAACGGGGCATTCCTTGATGCACGAGATGCAACCCCAGCAGTCCTTGGGATACTTGATAAACGCTTTTTTGCCTTCGTTTATCTTGATTAACGTGCCGGGGCAAACGTCGTGGCAGCGCCCGCAACCGATGCACTTGCCTTGATCAATGCTGATGCTCATAGTTCCTTTGCCCTTCTGTGGTGAGTTCGCGCAAGATAATTTTGATTTCGCCGTTTTCAAGACGCGAATTCACGTACTTGCGGAAATGTTCGTTGTCTTTTTCGGGATAGTCGGTGTTTTCGGCAAAGCTGTGCCAACGTGTTTCATGGCGTGCCGAGAGGTGCGCAATCACGCTCTTGCAGACCGTCAGGCGTTCCTTGAGTTCGTAGATGTACATCACCTCTTGTAGGTCGGCGGCACGCAGGGAATCCGTGCGGGCCTCAATCTTCTTGATTTCTTCAAGAGCAACTGCTAACTGATTTTCGCTATAACGATAGCCTGTCTTGATGCCGCCTGCAAAAGCGTCCATAGCTGTTTGCATCGTTTCTTCAAGGTGTTCGACGGTGTCTCCGCCTTCGTCACGGGCTTTTTCGAAGGTGTTATTGACTCGTTTGCCAAGGAACTTCTTGATTTCTGCGACATGTTCTGCAACCTCCCCTTCCGAAATTTTTTCCAACAGATTCACGCTCGATATGCCAGGTCCCTGAGCTTGCCGAAGGGCCGACAAACTCTCTATATATTCCACCGCGCTTTTCGCGGCAATCTCGCCTTCGGCAAGGGCCCCTGTTACGTACTTTTGCGGGGCACCACCGGCAACATCGCCCGCAGCATAGAGCCCTTCGATAGTCGTTGCGCGTTTGGTATCCACCCAGTAACCGCTTGCGGTGTGGCCGCCCACGATGTAGGGTTCCGTACCTTCGATTTCCACATTCGCTTTCGACGGAGTGCCGTTTTCAATCCAGCGAATCGTCTGCGATGGCGCCATGTTCAGGTAAGCCTTCAAAAGCGATTCTTCCTGCTCGGGCGTAATCCCGATGGTGCGCAGGTAGCACGGCCCGCGACCTTCCAGATTTTCGGCTACCGTACCGTACACGCGTTCCGAAGTAGAAATCCCGTACTTGGTCTCATAAACTTCTCCGAGCGCATTCACCTGCTTGGCGCCAACGCCCTGCGCGAGCGTCCCCGTCGGGGCAATCGTATCCTTGCAACGGAGCGCAATAAAACGCATCTCGAATGTGGTCATCTCGGCACCGTGACGGATTCCCATGGCGTAACCCGCGCCCGTATTGAACGGCGGGTACCACATCTTGTGGCGCGAAAATCCCGGATTGTTCGGGCGGTAAAGTCCGGCGGCACCGCCCGTCGCGATAATCACCGCACCCGCCTCGATGGCGTAAAAAGTATCGTTCTCGATTCCAAAACCGAACGCCCCGTCAATCCTGTTGTCGTGAACGGAAAAATCGAAAACGTTCACGTGGTTCAGCACGGTCACATTGGGGAGCTTCTTGACGGCATCGGCCAAAATCGGCTTAATGTTTTCGCCGTTGATTTTGATGTTGCGATTTCCTCGCGTCACATATTTGCCATCTTTATCTTTCAAGATGACAAGCCCCAAGTTTTCCAGATGCGCAGTGACTTCGTTGAACTTCTCGGAGATGGAATAGAGCAAATCCTCGCGGACGATTCCGTCGGCATCCTTCTTGGCATATTCCACGTAGTCCCTGGGCGTGCGGCCTTCGGTAATGTAGGCGTTCAGGGCGTTTACGCCAGCGGCAAGACAACCGCTCCGCTTGATGTTCGCCTTTTCTACGACGAGTATCTTGAGGCGGGCGCCTTTATTTTCCGCGGCATCCTGTACCCCGTCGGCATTACTTTCGGCAGTAATAGCGGCATAACAGCCGGCCGTCCCGCCGCCTATAATCAGCAAATCCGTTTTAAGCCGTTCTATCTTCACAGCATCTCCGTACAACTTTTGGTGCTGCCAAATATAGAACGGGATTTTCACCCCGTCCAATATTATATTTTTATGGTGTTTTATAGAATTTTGCTATAACGCAAAAAGAAAAAAGGCGCTCCCGAAAAAGGACTTCGAATCTCCCGGGAGCGCCAGCTTGTACGGAGAGTACAAACTTATTTGATGTCTTTTCTCCAGGTGGCGGGCTTGAATTCGCCTACGATGGGGAGAAGACGCTGGTCCACGTCGATTTTCAGCACCGAGTTGAAGTTGTTGGTGGCGATCATCTGGGCGGCAAAGCCCACGATGGCCACAATCTCGGAATCGTTGTAGAACTTGCGCAGTTCCTCGAAGTAGCTGTCCGGAACGGCGGTGGGGTCCTTCACGATTTGCCTTGCGAGCTTCACGAGAATCTCTTCGTTCTTCTCGTATTCAAAGCCGTTGGGGTCGATACCGAGAGCCTTCAGGTCGCTGATAAAAAACAGCGAGCAGAGCTGGCAACTGTTGGTGGTAGAAATGGCGTGGGCGTAAACGGTGGCGGCGCGCTGCCCGATGATTTCTACGAGTCGAGCCCAGCTGGTGTACCAACCCATAAAGGCGTCGAATGTCGCGTAGTCCTGCAGCAGCGCACGCTTCATGTTGGTAATCTTGCCGGTAGAGACGAGCTTTTCGTAGGCTTCCTTTGCCTTGCCCTGGGCTTCGTCAACGGATTCAATAAATTTTACTCTTGCCATATTTTGCACTCTCCTTTGGTGCGTCTGCACCGTTTTTTTTGCGCAAAATATAGAAGCGGTTTTTTACGTTGTCCAATACTAAATTTTTATGCGGAGTTATCAGTTTTTTTTATAAGGAAAGGAGTTATGTGTTTGATTTGTTATCTAGATTCCGGGTCAAGCCCGGAATGACGTAGGAGCTGAGTGATGCAGAAGAACGCAAGCATATCGTGTACAATTGCAAAAAGAAAAGAACCGCAGCGATTGCCGCGGTCCCTTGGTTTTTGGGGAAATCTGAATTTGTGAACTAGAAGCTGAACACGGTTTCCACACCGAAGCGCAGCGCGTTGTCGTCTTCGTTGTCCTGGATAGCCAGGTCCACCATACCGAAGGCCGTGATTTCCAGGTTCTCCACCGGCGTGATGTAGACGCGTCCGCCCACGTCGAAGGTGGCGGCGGTTTCATCGTCGTCATCCAGCGTGTGGGTGTGGTATTCTACAGGGATACCCAGCTTGATGAACTCGGCAAGCTTGAGAGCGGGCTCGGCATAGGCGAAGAAGTATTCGGGAATTTCGCCGTTGTCCAGGTCGCTGGCGTCTTCGGCCGCATCACCTCTGTCGATAAAGGCATAGAATGCAGTCGTCTTGATATCGAACATGCCAAGTTCAAAGGTGGGTTCAGCCAGGATGGTGTGGGCGGTAGATGTCCAATCCTGATCTTCCACCACATCGCCATCGTCCATAAGGTAGTCGGCATGGAAACCATAGACTGCGCGGAAGGCGAATCCGCCGATGCTGAGCCCGGCTTCTACACCGGCATGGAGTTCGTTGTGCTGGGCGGTCTGAAAGCTCTTGTAGTCCACATACGGACGCAGGTGCTGGCCGGCGTAGTCGAATTCGTAGGCGGCGTGAACGTCGTAGACCTTGCCGCCATTGTCGTCGGCCCAGTCGTTGTCGCCACGGCCAAAACCAAAGCCGAGAATGAATCCGGCCAGGTCGATTTCAAGACCGCGGATGTCATGTTCTTTCATGCCGGCGGCATTGTCGGCAGGATCATCGTAGTCGTAGTAGGCCACAAATGCACCTTCGGAATAAGTCAGGTCACCGGCCTTGACGGCGAAGAATTCTGCAGGCTGGTACTGGATGTAAGCGCCGTTATAGACGGCGGCAGGATCCGTGGTTTCGTCGTCGGCTTCGAGGCCTACATAGGCAGACCACTTTTCGTTGAACTGGATTTCAAAATTCAGGTCGAAGGTGGATGCATAGGAATGGTTCAGGTCGTCTTCTACCCAGACATTGCCCGTGTAGGCGTCGAATTCCACTTCACCATTATACTTGACTTGCATCTGGGCTTCGGATGTTCCTTCGTTCATGCTAGCCTTGAGCATATCAAGGGCGTTGCCCGCGGCATTGGCCACTTCGCCCGGATTCGTGTTTTCGGTTGCTGAGCTTGCCGAAGCATCGGCAGGAGCTGCGGCCTGTTCGGCAGGCTGCTCGGGCTTGGCTTCTTCTGCCTTGGGTTCTTCGGCGGGCTGTGCCGCTGCGGTCTGCTCAGCGGGCTGTTCCTGTGCGGCAGCCGGTGCTTCCGTCTGTTCGGCAGCGACGGTTTCGGTTGCTGAGCCTGTCGAAGTATCGGCCTTCGGCTGTTCAGCAGGTTGTGCAGCAGGCTGAGTTTCCTGTGCGGCAGGCTGCTCGGCAGCAGGAGCGGCAGCTTCGGGGGCCGCAGGTGCTGCGTCCTGTGCAAGTGCCGGCATTGCAAAGAACGCTGCGGCAGCGAGTCCAGACAAGAGGTGGGACGATAAACGGTTTTTCATTTTTATCTCCTTTGACGGATATTTTTTCGTTTTTGTAACACTCCGTCCACTGTTTTACAGTTCATGTCACAAAAACGGTAGGCAGACGCTCTTTCGCGCACAGTAGAGCAAAATGCGTGCCATTTTTTTGTTAAGGTTTGTTAGTTTGGTCTAACTTAAACTTTCTAATAAAGGGCTGGCAGGATTTGGGCCTACCAGCCCTATTCTTGATTCCAAAGGTTAGTCTTCGAATCTCTTTTCCTTATTGGCCTTCATGCCGAAGAGCTTGAGGAAGATTCCCGTACCCACAAGCACCACGATGGCTGCGACAATCCATGTCACGTTTCCACCAACAGGCACCTGGTAAAGGAGTACCGCCACAGCCCAGGCAAGGAGCGTCTGCACCGTCGCCATGAGGATTGCGAGGCCGAGGCCGATTTCGCGGGCAACCACACCCATGGCGGCAAGGCACGGCACATAGAGCAGGATGAAGATGAGGAATGCGAACACCTGCCAGTTAAAGCCATCCACCGGGTTACCGTTCTTGTCCGGGTTGTGGAAGTAAGAGCGGAGGTTGGCATAGATGTCGGCGGTTTCGGAAAGGTCGCCTTCTTCGAGAGCTCCCATTTCGTCTTCGGAGAGTTCGAGACCTGCGGCAGCGAGCTTTGCGAACACGGCCTCGCGGGTCTTTTCGTCCTCTTCTTCTTCGCCGAAGGTTTCGATGGCTGCATATTCTTCGCAGGTCAGCACCTTGGCGTCGGTAATCTTGTCCAGAGTTTCTTTCTTGAGTTCGGCGGCTTCTTGGCCTTCCAATTCTCCGGAGGTTCCCAGCGGATCTACGAGAGAGCCGAACACTTCGGCGAGGTTGGCGGGAATGGAACCGAGGGCCTCCAGCAGGGCGCCCTTCATGTCGGGAGCGCCACCTTCTTCCTCTTCTTCGGCAGGGCATTCGTCAATGCCCGCGATAAGGGGCTTTTCTTCTGCAGCGGGTTCCACGACGGTTTCTTCTGCGGGAGCCTCGGCAGGAGCGGCTTCGCTCGTGCCAGATTCCGGCTCGGTGGCCGGAATGACGTTCGATGCGAGTGCTGCGGAATCGGTTGTAACAACGCTATCGGTTGTAGCAGAATCAGCGGCAGCCACCTCAGCGGTTTCGGTGGCAGGCTCGGCAACCTTGTTCGTGTCGTTAGCAGTTGTATCGGCTGTGGCAACATTTTCATCGTCATGGCGGACTTGATCCGCCATCTCGCCTGTGCCAGATTCCGGCTCGGTGGCCGGAATGACGTCCGAAGCATTTTCCCCCACCATGGAATAGAGGGAGTTCATGGTACCAATAACGGCTTCCTTGGCCAACAGGCCCGTGAACAGGGACACGGATGCGGGCCAGTTTTCGCGCTCAACGCCGAAGGGTTCGAACACCGGCGTAATGGCCTTGCCGATTACTGAGAGCAGGCTGTTTTCGGAGTCGCCGTTACCGGCGGTAAATTCGTTGGACTTGACCACCTTGGATTCATCGACCACAAAGCCTTCGGGGAGCGCCACGTTTTCAGCCTCGCCTGCTTCGTTTTCTTGAACCATCTGGTAGCCGTCTTCGGCCTGGACGATTTCGGTCGTCTTGCCGTCAACATCGACATACATCTTCTCCACAATGCCGAAGCTGTTGAGGAAGCCAAGAACTGCAACGGCAAGCGTAATCACCTTACCGGCGCGCCAGATGTAGTCGCGCAGGCGCTGCCAGCAGTGAATCATCAGGGACTTGAACTTGGGCAAATGATACGGCGGAAGTTCCATCACAAAGTTAGAGGCCTGGCCCTGGAAAAGCGACTTTTTCAAGAAGAGACCGTAAGCGATGGCGAACAGCACACCGGCGAGGTAAAGCAGGAACACGACTGTGCCCGCCATCTTGCCGAAGAATGCGGCGGCAAAAAGCGCGTACACCGGGAGGCGTGCGCCGCAGCTCATAAACGGCACCAAGAAGATGGTGAGGAAGCGTTCACGCTTGGATTCCAGCACGCGGGAGCCCATAATGCCCGGCACGCCGCAACCGAAGCCCACCATCATGGGCACGAAGGCACGACCGGGGAGCCCGAGGAAACGCATGAAACGGTCTGCAACGAAAGCCGCGCGGGCCATGTAACCCGAGTCTTCCAAGAACGAAAGGCACAGGAACATGAAGAAGATGACCGGGATGAAGGTGGAAACCGTCTGGATACCGGCGCCGATACCGTCGGCGAGAATTGCCGTGACAAAGGAGGGGCAACCGAGAACATCGCCCAACAGGTAGCCGAGGCCATCCACGAAAATCGCACCGAACAGCACGTCAAAGAAATCAATGAACGCAGAACCGATGGTGACCGCAATCCAGAATACCAGATACATGATGACCAGGAATATGGGGAGAGCTGCCCAGCGGTTCAAAAGTACAGCGTCAAGCTTGTCCGAGAAAGTCTTCTTGGTACGGCTGGATTCGATAACGGCCTTGGCCACTTCGTGAGACTTGGAGTAACGGCTTTCGGCCATGGCAAATTCGGGTTCTTCGCCCAGGAGCCTTGTCACTTCGGCCTTGTCGATGGTAACGCCCGCTTCGGCGAACTTGTCGGCGTAGCTCTTTTCGTTGCCCAGGTACATCAGGGCGACCCAACGGTCATCGGCATTCAGGAGCTTTGCCACGGGAGCCACCTTCGGCTCCAACAGCTTTACGGCTTCTTCGACCTTGTCGGCATAGACCATGGGTTTCGGGAGAGGCATGGGGGCGGCAAGCACGTGTGCCATTTCGCCTACGAAATTCATGACGCTCTTGTCGCTTACGGCAGAAAGCGGGATGCAGGGAATCCCGTAGGTTTCGGAAAGTGCCTGCAAATCCAGCACGATGCCGCGGTGTTCGGCAATGTCCATCATGTTCACCGCAATCACCATGGGCAGGTGCATGTCGGCAAGTTGGCTCGTGAGGAACAGGTTGCGCTCGATGTTGGTGGCATCGACAATATTGATAATCAGGTCGGCTTCGCGGCTGAGCAGGTAATCGACAGCGGCGCGTTCGTCTTCGGCGTTGGCGAAAATGGCGTAGGTACCCGGCAGGTCCACCACGCGGATGTGGCGTCCGCCCAGTTCAAAATAACCTTCTTTCTTTTCGACAGTCACGCCGGGCCAGTTGCCCACATGTTGGCGCGAGCCCGTGAGGGCGTTAAAGAGTGCGGTCTTACCGCAGTTCGGGTTACCCGCAATGGCAATCGTGAAATGCTTGGCAGTCATTATACCCTCCTCAGCTTGAGAACATTGGCTTCTTGCTTGCGGAGCGAGAGCCTGTAAGAAAGGACGCTCACTTCAATCGGATCGCCGAGGGGGGCCACCTGCAAGACTTCCATTTGAACGCCACGGACTAACCCCATGGACAGAAGCTTCGACTTGTAACGGGAATCGCCTTCGTTGTAGCCGACGATTTCTACCTTGTCGCCGCGTTTCAAGTCCGAAAACTGCGGCTCAGTGTTCCATTTCTTTGCTTGCGACTTGCCGCCGCAACCACAATTACAGCTCATATTTTATCCTCGTATAAAAGGCCGGATACCGCATGAGCCGCGATTTCCAGCCTACTTTTTGTTTTTGACGCTTTTTGCTTTTTTGGGCGAGGGCGCAGCCTCCGCCGGTTTCATAAAGTCTTCGATTTTTCCAAGAGTCTCCGCCGAAAGGATATGCTCCATGCAGCAGGCGTCCTTGTCGGCAATGGCTTCGGACACGCCCAGCTTGACCAGGAATCCTTTCAATAATATATGGCGGTTCAGAATCATGGCGGCAACGCGCTGACCTTCTTCGGTAAGCTCTACTCCGCTGTATGGTTCCTGTGTCACAAGCCCGAGCTTCTTGAGTTCAATCATAGCCTTCGCTACCGACGGCATCTTGACCGTAAGGGCTGCGGCAATGTCCTTGACGCGGGCGATTCCATTTGCAAGGCGCAACATGTGCACCATTTCCAGGTAGTCTTCCAGACTCTGGCTTAGTTTTGTATGATCCATTCGAGGCCTCCGATCCGGATTATACGGGTTAATTTTTGCCTAATCGTCATTAGACGGGGCTAATATAGTTCTTTTCGGCTAATTAGGCAAGGCTAAAATTATTAAAAAAGGCATACTTTTTTAGGTTGAGCTAACATTTTGTTTAAAAATTTACCAAAAAACGCGATTTTGCCCTTGCTTTTCTTGTTAGATTTGTCTAACTTTGAATTGGCGGGTCAAATTCTAATTGTAGCCATAGGGTTAGAATGGAGCCTGCCAGGTTGAAGCAAAAATCCAATTCCCTCCTTGTGTCTCTTTGGGAACGATTTCGCCCCCGCTCAAGTAGCTCTGAGCGGGGGCGTTTTTTGATAATTTAGGCTGTTTTTGATTGTCGCGAGCCTACGCGCGCTTCAACGGCGTCATGCTCTTGGCGCAAATCGCCATGGTCGAGAGGTTATGCAACAGGGCCGAGGTCGAGGGGGCAAGTATTCCGAAGAAACCTGCGGCCAGGAGCGACGTGTTGAAGGCGACGATAAAGCGGTAGTTCGCTTGGATGCGGTCCATGAGCTGCGTACTCAACGTGCGGAGCTCGGCGAGGTCGCGCAGGTCTTCGCTGCGGAGCGTCACGTCGGCGGTTTCGCGGGCAATGTCGCTGGCATCGCTCATGGCAACCGACACGTTCGCGGCGGCCAATGCGGGCGCATCGTTGATTCCGTCGCCCACCATTATCACGCGGCGGCCTTCGGCCTTCATTTTTTCCACATAGCGGTGCTTGTCTTCGGGCAGCACCTGCGCAAAGAAGGTGTCGATGCCCAAAAGTTGCGCCGTACGTTCGGCGGCCTTCTGGCTGTCGCCGGTAATCATCGCCACATATTTAATTCCGCGTTCACGGAGCATGCGAATCGCTTCTGCTGCTTCGTCACGCGGAGGATCGCTAATGCAAAGCACGCCCGCAAGGTTCCCGCCAATGGCAAGGTAAATCACGGAAGCAGCTCCGGCGAGTTCGTCGATCTTTTTCTGCTCCGCTTCGCCCACTGCAATCTTTTCGTCTTCGACGACGAAATGCTTGCTGCCGATAACGGCGCGTTCACCGTCGAGGGTCGTCGCAATCCCGTGCGCCACAATGTACTTGACATCGGCGTGTTCTTCTTCGTGGTCGATTCCCCGTTCGGCGGCACCGCGCACAATGGCGCGCGCCATGCTATGCGGGAAATGCTCCTCGATGCAGGCCGCGATGCGCAGAATTTCCTCTTCGCTGCGGTTACCGAACGGAATCACGCGTTCGAGTTTCGGTTCCGCCTTGGTGAGCGTTCCCGTCTTGTCGAAAACGATGGTGTCTGCCAGGGCGAATTCTTCGAGATACTTGCCGCCTTTCACGGTCATGTTGCGGTCAGCCGCTTCGCGCAGCGCCGAAATCACCGAAATCGGGGTGGAAAGCTTGATGGCGCAAGAATAGTCCACCATCAGAATCGAGACGGCCTTGGTGATGTTGCGCGTAAACAGGAGCGTGAGCCCGAATCCGATAAAGCTGAACGGCACGATACCATCGGCAAGGCGTTCGGCGCGGCTCTGGATAGAGGCCTTCAGGTCTTCGGAGCGGTCGATGAGTTCAATGATTTTCTGAATCTTGGTGTTGCCGCTCACGGCTCGCACAGATACTACGATGGAGCCTTCGTCTACGACGGTGCCCGCAAAAACGGACTTTCCGACCGTCTTATGCACCGCCTGCGATTCGCCCGTCATGGTCGCTTCGTTCACGAATGCATCGCCTTCGGCAACGGTTCCGTCCACCGGAATCATGCTGCCAGAGCGCACGCGCACGAGGTCGCCCACCTGAACATCCTGCATACGCACTTGAACATCGACGCCGTCCTTGACTACCCACACGCGGTCAACCTTCACGGCAAGGCTTGCGGTAAGGGCGGTTCGCGTACGCGCCTTGGTGTAATCTTCCAAGAGGCTACTCACGTTCAGCAGGAACATGATGGTCCCTGCCGATTCGTAATTACGCTGCAAGATGCTAGCCCCGATGGCGGCACCGTCCAACACCTCGACAGAAAGTTTCCCTTCACCTAGGCAATTCAGGCCCTTCGCCACAAACTTGAGGCCCCTGTAAATCAGGTGTGCCGTGCGGATGGGAGCTGGAACCAGCAATTTGGCAAGGTAACGCCGCGCAATCATGAACGCGAGCCGGTTCTTGAATCGCGTGTCGAGTTCCTGCAGTTGGTATTCGGTATCGGGTTCAATTTCCGGAAGATTAGCAACGTTTAGATTCCGGACGAAATCAATCACCTGTTCACGATAGCCATCTTCGTATTCCAGCAGAATGCCGCCGTTTTCCGAATGGACTACCGCTTTCTGGACATAAGGTACACTCACGCATGCCTTGTGTATGCGCGGTTCATGCATTTTTTCAAACGCGTAGGCCCCCGCCCGAAAGCGGATTCGCCCCGGCTGATCGTAAACGATTCTACATTTCATCGAAAACTCTTTCGTCTTTCGTCTATTTCTCCGCTTCTTTCTTCGCGTCGTTGCAGATGTCTGCGGCTTCGTCCTTCATATCCTGGAAGGCGGCCTTGGCGTCGGCAGTAATCTTCATGCCTTCGGCAAGTCCCTTGACGGCATATTCGCGAGTTTTGGGAGCCTTGAGAATCTTCTTGATGATAGTCGGGCCAACCACGCCTGCCATCACACACCAGAACTTTTCATTTTTCCATACGGACATAGTTTACTCCTTGTGTTTCGCCCTAATGTCATCCCCGACTTGGTCGGGGATCTCCATTAAAGCTTTGTTGTTCCTTGCTTAATAATCTACCTAAAATTTCATTCAAAAGCAACTTACATACAAACTAACAGACAAACTTCGAACCCAAGTCCTGTAAGGCTTCCGTGCGACTAACATTGTTAGAATTTTTCTAATTTAGTTCAGCCTATTTAACTTAGTTAGCGTAAAAAAAGTTAGCCCTATTCTTGTTCCAACTCGTTTATCAACTGAATATTGATCACCTTCATCCTTTGCGCAATGTTCTTCGTATTCATCTTTAGCCCCATGGGCGCGCTCCACAACGTGGGCCTGCTCTCCATCGTGGGCCTCGGTGCCGCACTCCTTGCCGACTACACGCTCACCACGGCGCTTGTTTACCTGACAAAACCATACGGGATATCTTCAAATTAATTCTACATTTAAATCATGGACAAGAATGTCATTGCGATTGGTTATGCTATAGCGGCAGCCGCATTTTATGCACTGAATGTTCCCTGCTCCAAAATGCTGCTGGCCCACATTTCGCCCGTATTCATGGCAGGGCTGCTCTATATTGGCGCAGGGCTCGGCATCGGCATCCTCTACCTGTTCCATGTCAGGCGCGAGCCCCAATCGGAACGGCTCTGCAAAAAAGATTTCCCTTACACGCTAGGCATGGTCCTGCTCGACATCGCCGCACCCATATTGCTCATGTTTGGCGTCAAGTACGGAACATCCAGCAACGCCTCCCTGCTCGGGAACTTCGAAATCGTCGCGACAACGCTGATTGCGCTGTTCATCTTTAGAGAAAAGGTGTCTAAGCGTTTGTGGATTGCCATTTTATTTATAACGACATCCAGTTTCATTCTCTCGTTTGAAAATGTCGACGGATTTAATTTCTCGATCGGCTCCATCTTTGTTCTCGGCGCGACCATCTGCTGGGGGCTAGAAAACAACTGCACCCGCAAAATTTCGGACAAAAGCACATACCAGATTGTGACCATAAAAGGCCTCTGTTCCGGAATAGGTTCCATCGTCGTTTCGCTTACCACAGGCGAATTGAACTTCGCCGCAAAATTCATCCCGTTCGCCCTGTTGCTCGGCTTTGTGGCTTACGGCCTGAGCATTTTCACCTACATCCGCGCACAAAAATACCTGGGGGCAGCAAAGACCAGCGCCTTTTACGCCTTCGCGCCCTTTATCGGCGTCCTGTTTTCTGTCGTGCTCCTGAACGAAAAAATCACGCTGCAATACATCGTGGCGTTCCTGGTCATGATTGCCGGTACCATTTTTGTGGTCTGCGATACGCTTGTCCGCTCACATTCGCACATGCATCAGCATATTTTCACGCACACGCATGGCGGCATAACCCATACGCACGTTGTTACGCATTCCCATTTGCACAACCATGTCTTTTCCGATGCAAAGCACGGTCACAGCCACGACATCAAGGACCTAGAGAAAATCTCGACACACTGATACGCATTATGCTATCTTTCAAAGTATGAACGAGACTGTCTTACAAATCGCCCAAGGTCTTGCCATCCCATTCTTAGGGACGGTTCTCGGAGCCGCCTGCGTCTTCTTTATGAAGAAGCAGATGGGGCAAAACCTCAAGCGCGGACTCCTGTCGTTTGCGGCGGGCGTCATGGTGGCAGCTTCCGTTTGGAGTCTGCTCTTGCCCGCTATCAGCGCCAGCGAATCCATGGGCAAACTGGCGTTCATCCCGGCAACGGTCGGTTTCTGGGCCGGCATTCTGTTCCTGTATATTTTGGATAAAATAACGCCGCACTTGCATTTGGGCAGCGCCACTCCCGAAGGCCCTAAGGCAAAACTCAAGCGCACGACCATGCTCACGCTAGCAGTAACTTTGCACAACTTGCCCGAGGGCATGGCTGTCGGTATCGTTTTCGCAGGCTGGCTTTCGGGGAATGTCGCCATCACGCTTTCGGGTGCGTTTGCGCTTGCCATAGGCATCGCCATCCAGAATTTCCCTGAAGGGGCGGTGGTTTCGCTCCCGCTCCGGGCCGAAGGGGCTTCCCGCAAAAAGGCTTTCGCCTTGGGAGCGCTCTCCGGAGCCGTAGAACCCGTAGGCGCGTTAATCACGCTGCTTGCGGCTGAGGCGCTCTCGCCGTTCATGCCCTACCTGCTCTCGCTTGCGGCAGGCGCCATGATTTATGTCGTAATCGAAGAAATGCTCCCTGAAGTCAGCGAAGGAGAGCATTTTGATGCCGGCACCATCCTCTTTGCCGTGGGTTTCACGCTCATGATGGTGCTGGATTCGGCCCTGTAGGGTAAAAATCCCAAAAAATACAGAATTGACAATCATTCGCAAATTGACTATATTTTAATTTGCGAATCATTCGCAAATCGTGCAAATAGAGGAAAGATGGAATACAAGACCCAGTCAAAGCAGCAGATTCTGGACTTTATGGTAGGCAATCCGGACCGGATTTTCAAGGCGTCTGAAATAGCCCAGAGCCTGCCCGAAATCTCGCTGAGCACCGTTTACAGGAACCTTTCCAGGCTCGAAAAAGCCGGACTGATCCAGATTGTGGGTGCTGCCGAGAACAACGAATTGCAATACCGCTATACGGGTCCTGGACGTTGCGAAGCCAAGATGCACCTGGTCTGTAAGGATTGCGGCAAGTTCTTTCACCTGGACGGCCCCGCTCTCAAGATGTTGCAGCTTTCCGTGCAGCGGGTAAGCGGTTTTGAACTGGATCAGCAGCAGTCGGTGTTGCTTGGCCGTTGTGCAGGCTGCTCCGGAAGGCCTCGCCACTCAAGGAGGCGCCATGTTTAAGGGATTTGTAGTCAAGGCGTTCCTCGCCGTGACTTTGTTGCTGGCCGCTTGCGGAACAAAATCCGAGACCGAGGGTGCAGCGAAGGATATTTCTGTTATTGCCGTGACATACCCGCAGTACGACTGGTTCAAGAACGTTCTTGGCGGACGTGCCGATGCGGTTGACTTGAAATTGCTCATCAAGAACGGCGCTGACCTGCACAGTTATCAGCCTTCGGCTCAGGATATTGCGGCCATTGCAGGTGCTGACATGGTGGTGTATGTAGGCGGCGAATCCGACGAATGGATTGAGAAGGCTCTTGCGGCGACCCCGAAAGAAGGGCGCATAGAAGTAAACATGATGAAGGTCTTGGGAAACCGGGTGAAGGAAGAGGAAGTCGTAGAGGGCATGCAGGGAGAGACGAGAGACGAGAGACGAGAGACGAAAGAAAACGCAGAAGAGAACCACGAACACGCTGAAAGACATCACCATCACGACGAAGAGGAAGAAGTCGAAAACGACGAGCACATCTGGCTATCGCTGAAGAACGCCGAAATACTGGTAAAGGCTCTTGCAGAGTCCATCGCAAAACTGGATACGGCTCATGCCGCGGAATACCACATGAATGCGGCACTCTACATTGCAAAAATCAGTGCGCTGGACGCCCAGTATCGTGCCACAATGGAAAATGCAACGCTCAAGACAATCCTGTTCGGTGACCGTTTCCCCTTCCGTTACCTGGTGGACGATTATGGCATTAAGTATTATGCTGCATTTGTGGGTTGTTCTGCCGAAAGTGAGGCCAGTTTCGAGACGATAACCTTCCTTGCGGGTAAAATGGATTCCCTTGCCCTGCCTGCCATTTTTACCATTGATGGCAGCGATGGAAAAATCGCCCGTGCCATTCTCAATGCGAGCAAGAATTCGAAAAACGCCGAAGTGTTGATGCTGAATTCCATGCAGTCGGTGAAAGACGAACAGATAAAGGCTGGGGCAGACTATCTCTCCATCATGCGAGATAATTTGGAAGTTTTGAAAAAAGCGATTAAGTAATGAGTTATGAGTAATGGGTTGTGAGTGATGAGTAAGGAAAAAATACAGAAAAAGAATCTTGGCCAGAATTCTCAAAGGGAGCCTCAGGCGACCGAGCTTACGGCTCATACCCCATTGCTCAAATGTCGCCAGCTGACGCTAGGTTACGGCAGCAAGGATCTGGTCCGGGATTTGGATTACGATATCAACGAAGGCGATTACCTTTGTATCGTAGGTCATAATGGTTCCGGCAAGACCACGTTCCTGAAGGGAATTGCCGGCCTTCTTTCGCCCAAGTCGGGAAGCATTGAACTCTGTAGCGGTCTTAACCGCAATCAAATCGGGTACTTGCCACAGATGACGGTGGTACAGAAGGACTTTCCCGCTTCTGTCGAAGAGATTGTACTGTCGGCTTTTCAGGGGAAACACCGGCTGTTGCCTTTTTACAAGTCGGCGCACCGGGAGCGCGCCATGGAATGCATGGCGCTCACCCGAACCGAAAGTTTGCGTAAGTCCTGCTTCCGCGAACTTTCGGGGGGCCAGAAGCAGCGGGTACTGCTGGCGAGGGCCCTGTGCGCCGCCGAACGCCTGCTCTTGCTAGACGAGCCCGTTACCGGTCTAGACCCTGAATCTACCGGAACCATGTACCGCGTTATCGAAGACCTGCACCAAAAGGGAATGACTGTCGTCATGGTAACCCACGACGTGGATACCGCCCTGGACGATGCCACCCGCGTCATGGATTTCAATAAAATTTCAATTAAAGAAAGATAAAACCATTAAGCCAAGGAGATCCCCGCCGGAGTTTACCCCGGACTTTGTTCCGGGGCGGGGATGACAGTGTGGTATGCCGATTGACAAACTTCTTTTCTACCTAGATTTCCCCTTTGTGCGCTACGCCATTATCGTAGGCGTCTTGGTTTCGCTCTGCTCGTCGCTTTTGGGCGTGACCCTGGTACTCAAGCGTTACTCCTATATCGGTGACGGCCTTTCACATGTGGCCTTCGGGGCCCTTGCCATTGCCGCAGTACTCAAGGTCACAAACAACATGCTCATTATCTTGCCCGTGACAGTTGCAGTCGCCATCCTCTTGCTCTGCACTGGTAAGAACGCTCGCATCAAGGGGGATGCCGCAGTCGCCATGGTCTCGGTTGGGGCGCTTGCTCTTGGTTATCTGTTGATGAACCTGTTTTCTACATCGGCGAATATTTCGGGCGATGTGTGCACCACCTTGTTTGGTTCTACATCCATTCTTACATTGAAAGCAGGGGAGGTGTATCTCTGTGTAGTCCTTTCCGTTGTCGTGCTGGCCATTTTTGTGTTGTTTTACCACAAGATCTTTGCCATCACCTTCGACGAAAATTTTGCCCAGGCGACCGGCGTGAATACCGCTTTTTTCAACCTGCTGATTGCCGTTGTCGTTGCGGTCATTATCGTGCTTGCCATGAATCTGGTGGGGGCGCTTCTGGTGTCTGCCTTGGTGGTGTTCCCAGCTCTTTCGGCCATGCGCATTTTCAAGAGTTTCTTTTCGGTAACGGTCGCAGCAGCCGTTATCTCGGTGGCTTGCTCGCTAATTGGAATTCTAGTGGCTATCCTTGCAGGTACACCCGTTGGCTCCACCATTGTTGCTGCCGACATTGTTGCATTCGGCAGTTTCTATTTGATGAGCCTGATTCAAAGCAAAGAATCGTAATGTAAACAAAGCGATTGTCGGTTTACTCCAGGTACACGACCTCACCCATTTGCGGCATAAGCACGGGCTTGCCCGATTCCTGGGCGGCGCGTTTCGCATTTTCCAGCGGTTCCGTGTACGAATGCTTGCTCAGGCAGAACTTGGAGTGGTGAACCGTCATGTAGCGGTTTGCATCCAGTTCCACCATTTCCTTGCCCAGGTATTCCGGCATGGTGTGGATAAGCGACCAGTCCTTGTTATACTGCCCGTTTTCAAGAATCGCCAAATCGATGTCGGTAAATTTCTTTCCGATTTTCTCGAAGTGCGGGCCGTAACCCGAATCACCGCCAATCCATATAGTGCGCTTGGGAGACTTGAACGCGAACGACGCCCACAGAGTCTTATTCTGGTGCAAATCGCGGCCCGAAAAATGCCTTGCCGGAGTCGCCGTCACGTTAAAGCCTTCGCCCAGGTCAACAGATTCCCACCAGTCGAGTTCCGTAAGTTTTTCAACGGGATACTTCCAGTATTCAAAATGCTCGCCCACGCCGAGGCCTGTTACCACGCGCTTTACACGGGGTTCCAGTTCCGTCACCACCCGGTAATCCAAGTGGTCCCAATGGTCGTGCGTAATTACCAGGTAGTCAATATCCGGCATGTCGACGGGCTTGTAAACATCCGTTCCCTTGAACATCTTATTCACGAAACTCACCGGCGAGCCCTGGTAAAAAACCGGGTCCACCAGCACCTTCTTTCCGGATAAATTAAGCAGGTACGAGGAATGCCCGAACCACACAATCCAATCGCGGTCCAGCGGCAGCGATTTCAGGTCAGTCTTAATAACATTCATCGCGGTATCGGGAACGGTCTGACTCTTGTCACCGAACAGGAAATCCTTCCACACGGCAAACACGCTCCTGTCTCCCGTCATGGTGACGGTCTCGACCTCGTTCACGAACTGCTTGCCGTCGTAATTTGGAGACTGCTTGATACGTTCAAGGCGCTTGCCTTGTGGAATATGGCCGAAGCTCGCCTGCGATAAGAACAACACGCCCACGTCTCCCAAAATAAAAAGTACAGATAAGATAATCGCCGTAATCATGAGTTTCTTGTTCTTCGCAAAACGCAAGCGCATCGTTCCCATTCTAGCGGATAAAGTTCGTGAAGATTTTCTTTTCGGCTACGGGCTGCACCACGCCAGCCTTCTTGCCCGCTTCGATGCTCTTCAGGATCCACGCCATGTTGCGGCCCAGTTCCTTCATAATCTGCACGCCTTCCTCATCCTTCAGCACATCTTCAGGGCTAGAACCGTGAACCATGTTCCAATAGCGTGACGCCACCATGGGCTGCTGCGCAAATGCCGGATACTTGTTCAGAGCGTCAAGAGTAGCGCTGGTCCCTGCACGGCGGGCAGAAGCAACGGTTGCCGCCGGCTTAAAGAGCAGTTCCGCTTCGGCAATGCCGTAAAGCCTGTCCAGGAACATCAGCATCTCGCCACTCGGGGATGCGTAGTACACCGGAGAGCCGTAAACGACGGCATCGGCCGTTTTAAGGATTTCCTTGGCTTCGTGAACCACGGCGTCGGTTTCTCCCTTCAACACGCGGCCACCCACGAAGAAGATTTCCGTCTCGATGCCTGCGGCCTTGAGTTCGCCGGCTACGAGGCTCAGCGCCGTATATGTGCAGCCCTTTTCGCGACGGCTTCCATTGAATAAAACGACCTTCATCATAAACTCCTTTGTTTTTTGCTTAAAATAAAATGTTTCCTTATTAAAATTTTACTTGTCAAAATCGTCCGGGGATTCGAACAACTTTTTCTTCAGCTGCATGAACCGCCTTTCGTTGGTGGCGATTTCCAGGTTCCCCACCCGAACCGCTTCCCGATACAGCAGTTCCTTGTAGCGAATCTTGTTCATGACCACCGTAAGGCGGGCCATTTCCTTTTCAAGAATCTTGCGGCGGTTTTCAAAAAGGGACAGCCTTTGGGCAAGCGTAGAATCGCCCTCGTTGAACCACTCGATGTACTGGCGGATTTCCTTGATTTGCAGTCCCGAATCCTTGAGGCATTCGATCATGGTAAGCCAGCGAAGGTCTTCGTCGCTGTAAGCTCGTACGCCCGAGGCGTTCTTCTTGACAAAGGGAAGCAGTCCCTCTTTTTCGTAGTAGCGCAGGGTGTAGGCAGAAAGCCCTGTTTTCTTGACAACATCGCCTATAGAGTAAGTCATGTTTACAAAATATAAATATTTTCGCCCAAATGATAGAGTTAGAGTTAACTCTAAATAAAATTTTTCAACTTTTTTCACAAAAACTCAACACCTAGAGTAAACTCTAGGTATTATATTTCTTATAGAACATTTTCAAAAGGAGATTTTATGTGCTGTTTTGTCGTGCCCATGGCCGAAGCGGTCGTCACCACCATCGCAACCCTCGTGTTGCAACAGACCGACAAGTCTAAAAGTGAATCCAGGAACCTGGAAGCCGCTGTTTCCGGCGTTCCGCAGCCCTTCTATAAAAGCCTGCGCCTGCTTGCCCGTATGCTCTGGCTCGTAACAGGCGTCCTGATTATCGACCATGTCATGAACGGAGAACTCATGTGGAGTTACCCCTTCTTTACCGCTGCCACAAGCCCCGAAGGTGTTTCCGAGATGGTCCGGGAAATGTCAACGGTGGGTGTTGCCATGTCGGCATTTATCACGTCCGTATGGGCGGTGATGATTATCGCACGCAAGTACAAGGCCCAAACCCTCGCCAAGGCCGAGGTCCACACCAACCACTAAATAAGCAACTGCCTGGATTCTATCGAACCTTCGGTTCTCCAGAATGACAGGCTCAAGGTAAACTATGGATAGAAGAGACTTTTTAAAAACCGCAGGCGCAGCAGCACTCGCTTCCGCCGTATTCACACCCGCTTTCGCGAAAGGGAAATCCATGGAACAGAAGGAACCCGGAAAGGACGTTTCCAACGTCTATTTCACAAGGACCTGAGTGCCGCAGGCCTCATTAAGTTGTACAAGAAAATCAACGAGGGCATTACCGGACGTGTCGCCATCAAGCTCCACACCGGCGAAAAGAACGGCCCCAATATTTTGCCCCGGGAATGGGTCAAGGAATTCCAGGCGCAGGTTCCCAACTCCAAGATTGTAGAGACCAACACCTGGTACGAAGGCGACCGCTACACTACCGAACAGCACCGCGAAACCCTCAAGGTGAACGGCTGGACCTTCTGCGACGTGGATATCATGGACGAAGACGGCGAAGTGATGCTCCCCGTAAAGGACGGCCTCATCTTCAAGGAAATGTCCATGGGCGCACACATCAAGAATTACGATTCCATGATCGTGCTGACTCACTTCAAGGGCCACGCCATGGGCGGTTACGGCGGCTCCATGAAGAACATCGCCATCGGTTGCGCGGGCGGACGCCTGGGCAAGAAGATGATTCACGAATACGTGAAGGGCGGCCCCACCAAGATGGAAGCGGGCGGCACGGCGGGCTGGAAAACCAGCGGAGCCCTGTTCATGGAAACCATGGCCGATTCCGCGAAGGCCACCTGCGACTTTTTCAAGGGTCACATCTGCTTTATTAACGTGCTACGCCGCATGTCCGTAGACTGCGACTGCGCAGGGCTTTCTGCAGCGGAACCCAAGTGCCGCGACATCGGAATTCTCGCCTCCACAGACATCGTGGCGGTGGACCAGGCCAGCGTTGACATGGTTTACAAGCTCCCGCCCAAGGAACTTCACGACCTCAAGGAACGCATCGAGACCCGCGAAGGCCTGCACCAGCTGCCCGCCATGGAAAAGCTGAAGATGGGTAACCGTAAATACAGGATTATCGAACTGTAGCCTAGTTCGCGATGGCGCCGTAGATAAATTCTCGTCACCGTCGCGGATTATGTTATATTTCTAAGAAAAGGCAGGTAAAATATGTCCCTTGGAATTCCAGAAATAATCCTGATTGTGGTCGTGGTGCTCCTTTTGTTCGGGGCAAAACGCATCCCTGAACTTGCACGTTCCCTGGGCAAGGCCCAGAACGAGTACAAGAAGGCGAAAGATGCCCTGAAGGAAGAAGCCGAAGACCTGCAGAAGACGGTGGAAAAAGCCGCTGAGAAAAGTGATCAGTAAACAGTGGTTAGTATGCAGGGCGGCTTCGCCGCGATTATAAATCCTAATCACTAACCACCAACCACTAATCACTATGACTAGCAAACAGGATCAAGAGGCTACGCTGATTTCGCATTTGGAAGCGCTCCGTCGGGCGCTTTTGCGTTCTATTGTCGCCCTTGCCATCGGCATCGTGCCCCTGTTCCTTGTTTCTCCCTACGTTCTGGACTGGTTCTGTAAGCAAATTGCCCTGCAGGGCGGCGTCACGCTCCACTACTTTTCCCCGATGGAAGTGTTCCTGCTGCAGCTCAAGATTTCTGCACTGCTGGACTGCGTGCTGTTTTCGCCCTACATCGCCTGGAACATGTGGCAGTTCGTGCTCCCCGCCCTATACGACAACGAAAAGCGCTTCATCCGCTCCATCGTGGCCATGACCAGCGGGCTGTTTATCGCGGGCGTCGCCTTCTGCCTAGTCGTCTGCTTCCCGCTGATTGTGCAGTTCGGCATGAGCTTTGCAAGCACGACTCTGCAACCCGTATTCGGCGTCTCTAACCTGGTAACACTCGCACTCTGGCTTTCCCTTGCGTTCGGATGCATGTTCCAGTTCCCGCTAGTGACCTACGCGCTTATCCGTGCGGGCATCGTGAATTACGAGACCGTGTGCGGCAAGCGCCCCTACGTGGTGGTGGCAATCCTTGTGCTGGCGGCCCTCCTCACTCCCCCCGATGTTGTTAGCCAATTGTTGCTCGGAGTCCCGACGTACCTGCTCTTCGAAGCGGGTCTCCTGGCAGCCAGGCGTTACAAGGGGCGCGCCTTGAAAGAAGTCCACCCAGAAAACGCCCCGAACATCGCGCCGCAAGATTCGACTGCACCCGCGACGGAATCCGAGACTGCGCAAACCACAGCGACGAAAGCCGAAACCGACTCCCCCGCAGCCGACGACATCGATTTTGTGGCCCCTTCTTCCAAGTTCCAGGTTGGCGCAGAAAAAGACGCCGACAAGTGGAAACCTTATTGATTTTTAGAAAAATTTATTTGCCTTAGAGTTAACTCTAAGTGATATATTAGAAGTATGAAAAAGTTTGTTTCAAAAGATTCCTTTGAAGACCTCGGTTTTGCCAAGCTGGACGTGAGCCGCGAATCGCGCACAGGCACCAGCGAGGCCGTTTATTGCGCAGGCAAGACGTCTGAACATCTCCTGAAAATTCTTAGAAAGTTCCGGGACAAGGGCTGCCGCGTATTAGGGACCAAATGCAGCAAGGAACAGGCGGAATTCATCGCAAATGCAGGTGAGAAAATCTGCTACGACGAACTTTCCCGGACGATTTCACTGGCAGATGAAACGCCTACCAGACAAAAGCGCGGGCGTTCCGGCGGCAAGGCGGCGCAAACGGCTGCAAAACTCGGGTCGGTGGCTGTTTGTTGCGCAGGAACGGCGGACCTGCCTATCGCCGAAGAAGCCGCCAAGACTCTGGAATTTAACGGCGTGAAGGTCGTGCGCCAATACGACGTGGGGATTGCGGGGCTGCACCGCCTGCTTTCGAAGGTGGAGGAAATCCGCAAGGCATCGGTGGTCATCGCTGTTGCTGGAATGGAAGGTGCGCTCCCCGGGGTAATTGCAGGACTCGTGAAAGCGCCCGTGGTTGCCGTGCCCACATCGGTCGGGTACGGGGCATCCTTCGGCGGGATTAGCGCGCTACTCACCATGCTCAACACCTGCGCCGAGGGCGTGACGGTGGTAAATATCGATAACGGTTTCGGGGCGGCCATCGCCGCCTTCCGCATGCTACAAATAAAATAATCGAGTTTTTACCCGTCATCCCTAATCACCAACCACCAACCACTAATCACTATTTTTATGAAATATCTCTATCTCGACGGCTCTTGCGGTATCAGCGGCGACATGACGGTTGCCGCACTTCTTGGACTTGGCGCATCACGCGAAAAACTGGACGCGGCGATTGCGGGGCTCGGCCTAGAAGGCGTCCAAGTCCATGTGGAGAATTCAAAGAGTTACAGCATTGCAGGGCTTTCTTTTGCGGTGCATGTTCACGGCCACGATGCTGACCACGTGCATTCTCACGAAGAAGGGTATGTAGAGCATCATCATCATCATCACCATGAGCACGAGCATCATCACGAACATCGGCACTTGTCCGAGGTTTACGAGATTCTGGACCGCGCCGCAAATGCAGGGGCAGTCACTCCCCGCGCCCTTGAAACCGCAAAAAAGATTTTCCGCATCATCGCCGAAGCCGAGGCAAAGGCTCACGGCGTGCCCGTAGAAGAAGTCCATTTCCACGAAGTGGGTGCCGTCGATTCCATCGTCGATATCTTGGCGGTCGCCGTCCTTGCCGATGACCTTGGTATAGAGAACTGCATCGTTACAGGGCTCAACGAAGGCTCTGGCTTTGTGGAAACGCAACATGGCCAGTTGCCGATTCCCGTTCCGGCGGTAGCGCACATTGCAGAAGCAGCGGGCTTCGCGCTTCACATCACCGAAACGAAGGGGGAAATGGTCACCCCAACGGGAGCGGGCATCGTGGCGGCTCTGCGGACACAAGAAACTCTCCCCGCAAGTTACAAGATTTTAAAATCGGGCGTGGGTCTTGGCAAGCGCGATTTCGGGCGAGCAAATTTCTTGCGGGCACAAATCATCGAGGACTGCGCAAGCGACAAAGGCGGCGACGCAACATCCAGTGCCACAGGCTGCACCCCCGCAGATTGCAACGTTTTCCAGATTGAAGCAAACATCGACGATTCTACTCCCGAAGAACTAGGCTACGCCATGGACAAGCTCTTCGAGGCGGGAGCCCGCGACGTCCATTTTATCCCCTGCTACATGAAAAAGAACCGCATGGGCACTCTCCTGTGCGCCCTCGCCGACAGCGAGCACCTGGCCGCCGTAGAGAAAGCAATTTTCCTGCATACATCGACCGTCGGCGTGCGCCGTTTCCCCGTAAAACGCACCTGCATGGCCCGCAACACCTTCGAAGTCGAAACGGAATTCGGCAAGGTTCGCGTCAAGAAGTCCGTTTTGGGCGATATCGAAAAAATCAAACCCGAATTTGACGACCTGAAAGCATGTGCCGACAAGGCGGGCGTTTCCATCCGCGAAATCCAGAAAGCGGTCGAGAAGAAACTGCACTAAAAGTGAATTGTCAAACCGCAATTTTGTATTTTACTTTATATGGAAAGCTTGAACCAAAAGTTTGAAAAACTGAAAAACCTCTTGCGCGAAATGGACCGCGTCGCGGTAGCATTCTCTGGCGGCGTGGATTCCACGTTCCTGCTGAAAGTCGCCCACGACGCACTGGGCGACCGCGCCGTTGCCGTGACCATACGGCAGAGATCCTTCCCGGAAAGGGAACTGCGGGAATCCGAGGATTTTTGCGCCCGCGAAAACATCGCCCATGTTGTCCGCGAACACGACGAACTTTCAATCGAAGGCTTTGTGCAGAATCCCAAGGACCGCTGCTACCTCTGCAAAAAATCAGTATTCGGCCTGATCGGGCAAGTCGCCGACGAACTTTCGCTCCGCTACATCTGCGAAGGCTCCAACACCGACGACAATCGCGATTACAGGCCGGGCCACCGCGCCATCGCCGAACTGGGAATCAGGAGCCCCCTGCGGGACTGCGGGTTTTCAAAGGCTGATATCCGGGAACTCTCCAGGCAGTTGAACTTGCCGACCGCCGAAAAACCCTCGTTTGCCTGCCTTTCCAGCCGTTTTGTGTATGGCGAAACCATCACGGAACAGAAACTCCGCATGGTAGAAAAAGGCGAAGATTTCTTGCGGGCATTGGGAATAAAGCAACTGCGGGTGCGCATCCACGGCGAAAACGTCGCGCGCATCGAGGTGTTGCCCGAAGATTTCAACAAAGTCCTAGAAAAGCGCGACCAGATTCTCGCAGCCTTCAAGAAAATCGGATTTACCTACATCTCGCTAGACCTGCAGGGCTTCCGCAGCGGCAGCATGAACGAGACTTTAGCCACAAAGTAATAAAGAATTGAATAAAAGCCCCCTCGTTTTTCCGAGGGAGCCTTTTTGACGATATGTCCGTCTATTTCACGAAAACGGCGAGAAGTTTATGCGCTTCTTCACCTTCGGCAAAACGGATTTCACCTACGGTATGGTACTCGAATCCCGAGAACTGCTGCAGGTGCAGTGCCGCAAATTCGCGGTCCTGCGAATAGCAGAGATTCAGGCGGAAGTTCCCGTTGTCGCCTGTTTTCGGATGGCCATTTTTTTGAACGACCGCATCCAGGGCGCTTGGAGAAGCCTCGACAATTTCCTTGACCTTTTGGCCCTCCGTAGGGCTGTAATCCAGGCAAGTTCCCACAACGGGTGAATTCGTCCTGGTGTAGGTGACATTGGTCTTGAAACCGAAAAACTTCTTTTCGGTCTTGATATAGGGCTTGTTGAAGAGGGCGTTAGCCATCTCCATCTTGGAAATGTTTTCCATGTTCTTTCTCTTTTTTTAAATGAATGATGTCGCGCACCCGGTAAGGGCCGCGGCCATTTACCAGTGTTTAAGGCTTGGAGAAAGAACTTGCTAACAGAGCATTCGCTCTAGCGTATAAACGTAATACTCTTTTGATTTCTGATAAACTAGCGGCAAGGGGAAGCCGCATTGGGCGCAAACAGTTGGCCGCGCGATCTTAGTCGGAAATGGAGTTGCCTGCTTGAACGTTGCCGAACCGCGTCCGCCGTCCCCTTGAAGGCCGTTGCCGCGCGATGCACGCAAGGACACCTGCTGGCCCGACCTGCGTGTAAACTGCATGGCCTCGGCTGTCGATTCCCGCAACAGGAACAGCGGACTTTCGGCATGCACATTGTCGGCGGAGACCTTGCCATATTCCGAAGCCCGCCCCATTTCGGTTCCGTAATCGTAAACAAAAGAACCTTCGACAACGGCAGCAAGAATCGCGAACAACGCGACCGCAATCATCGAAGAAACATTTTGTTTAACGAACCTCATCGCTGAATAAGATAGATTTTTTTTGGCGGAATAACTATCTTTGTTCCATAATTTGAACCGCGCCCTGCTGCCACCGGGTAACAGGGGAACACGCATTCTTTATCGTTAGGTCTTTGAAGATAAAGATTCCTGGAGGTAAAGAAATGGAATGGTTTATGCTTGCCGTGGCGGGCGTTCTCGAAGTGGTTTGGGCCTGCGCCATGAAATACTCGGAGGGCTTTTCCAAAACAGTCCCTTCAGTCATCACGGTAATCGGTTTCCTTTTGAGCGCCGTATTCTTGTCGCTCGCCGTAAAGAAACTGCCGCTCGGCACCGCCTATGCGATATGGACAGGACTAGGCACGGTGGGAACGTTCGCCCTGGGCGTTTATCTATTTCATGAGCATTTCTCTATCCCGAAAGCCATTTGCGTTTTGCTTATCTTATCCGGGATTGTCGGCTTGAAATTATTGCATTAAAGAGATGCACCGCAACGGCAAACAGCACGACGATGGCAATATAGTCCGCGAAAAATAGTGCGTAACCGCGTTCCGCATCAAAGAAGAAAAACGACTGCTGCAGGAACATGTATTTCCAAAGCCCGCGAATAACGAAGGCGTAAATTCCGTAGCCCGCCACGAGAGCGGCAATCACGCGGGTTGCGATAAGCGCCGCCTTTGACTTGAAAGCGCCCGCAAGCCCCAAGCGGTTTGCAATCAAGCTCACATGCAACCCGATGTGGAGCGACATGAACACGTAATACCAGTGGCTTGCAAGCAGATGCGCCGTGCGGGCAAAATTTGCGCCCGATTCAATCCCGAGCCAGGCGAACACGTGGTTCGAAAGCATGATTCCGCTCACCATCAGGAAAATCGCGCACAGAAGAATCCCGCAATTCACGACCGCCTGCAGAATACGGAATGCGTTGTAGCGGCCCTTGAACAGCGAAAGAAAAAACCGCCGGTTCAGCGTGATATGCACCGCCCACAGAACAAGCAGCACCACGCCCAAAATCTCGTGAACGGCGGTCGATTCAAAGAAATAATTGCCACCCATCAGCACGAGCGTCGCGACCGTCATCGCGATATCAAGCGGCATACGGATTTTTGCTGTAATAGGCATATCAAGTAAAACTCATCACAGAAAACTTACTACCTGCCAACGATTTTTCCAGCATCCTTGTAATTTACGCAACGGCATCCCTTGAAGTTCTCAATATTATCGCCGGAATAGACAAGGATTTTTTTCATGCTTTCAAATTCTGGAATCGACGCGACCTTCGTAAAATTCTTGAAGTAGTCCGTATTGACTGTCGACGAAGACTTTATCTCGACCGCATTCCAGCAACCTTCGTTCTTGAACAGCAAATCCAATTCGGTCCCGGACTCTGTACGGAAATAAAAGAACTCCGTCGGCATGTTCTGATTCCATGCAGATTTTAAAGTTTCAAGAATAACAAGATTTTCAAACAAATTACCATGCAGGGGGTCTCGCGCCACCTGCTCAGGGGTTTCAATTCCCAAGAGCCTCGCCGCAAGCCCAGTATCGGTAAAATAAATCTTGGGAGACTTGATCAAGCGCTTCCCCACATTGCCGAACCACGGTCTCAACTTGAAAACGACATTTGAAATTTCCAAAACGGAAATCCATTCGGCGATGGTCTTGTTCGACACGCCCACGTCGGCTGCAAGAGAAGACGTATTCAAAATCTGCCCTACCCGCCCAGCCAGGAGTTTCACGAAAATATCAAACCTGTCAAAATCCCTGATGCGGATAAGGTCACGGACATCCCGCTCCACATACGTGCGGAAATAGTCGCGATAATAGATGTTGGGTTCTATGTGGCTATCGAATATTCTCGGCATGCCACCAAAATAGAGGCATTCATCCCTCTTTTGCTCGATTCCGGCAAGGGCCAGTTCCCGCAACGAAAGCGGAAGAAGCGTAAGAATTGAAGTTCGCCCCGCCAAAGTCTGTGAGACACCCTGCATCAAGGTCAGTTGCTGGCTCCCCGTAAGGATGAACGCTCCATTCCGGTTCAGGGAGTCGCTGACAACCTGGATTTCGCTCAAGAGTTCCGGGCAACGCTGCACCTCGTCGATAATCAGAGGCGGCGGGTTGGAAGCCAAAAAACCGCGAGAGTCCTCCTTGGCCATCAGCCGCATGCTAGTCTGTTCCAGGTTTACATAGCGGTACTCCGGGAACGTCTGGCAAGCAAGCGTCGTTTTACCGGACTGTCGTGGCCCAATAAGGGTCACGACGGGGTATTTCTGGGCCATGCCCTTTAGAGATTCGGTCAATTCTCGCTTAAACATGTATATAATATACATAAATTTATGGATTTTGGGAATTCAACTCCCAAAATCCATAAATTTGTCGTTCTATTTGTATTATTTTCGCCAATATCGCCGTTTTTCAAGAAAAAAATGTCAAAGCATGTTCTATTATTTCGTCTTCACGCCGTTTTTCT
This sequence comes from Fibrobacter sp., assembly GCA_017503015.1. Lineage (NCBI taxonomy): Bacteria > Pseudomonadati > Fibrobacterota > Fibrobacteria > Fibrobacterales > Fibrobacteraceae > Fibrobacter > Fibrobacter sp. Next base: position 80,270 of record JAFVTX010000002.1, read on the forward strand.
CGAGCCACTTGGCCACATCTTTCGAGAGACTCGAACCGCCGGAATAATGCACCGAAAGGCCCTCGCCGATTTTTGCGTTGGGCGCGAGCTTCGCAATCGCGGTAATGCTCTGGCCAAAGCGCCCACCACCGTGGGAGCAGAACGGCAGAATCCGCTTGCCCGCAAAGTCGTAACTTTCGAGCAAAGTCGCGATAGGCATCGGGATACTCGCCCACCAGTTGGGGTAACCGATGATAATCGTTTCGTAGTCGGCCCACTTCTTTGCGTCGGGCTTTTTCTTGAGGGCAGGGCGCGCCTGTTTGTGCTGATCGTTCTGCGCCTGCTTCAAGACGGTGTTGTAGTCGTCGGAATAGGGTTTCACCAGTTCAAGTTCCACCATGTCGAAACCGGTCTGCTTCTTGATTTCGCGGGCGACACCGCGGGTATTCCCGCTCCAGGAATAGAAAACGATTAGCGCGCGGGAAGCCCCTTTCGTGTTCGACGCCGCCTGCGCCTTTTCGCCCTTAAAGCCCGCCGCTTCTTGGGTCACAAAAGTTCCCTTGACGCCTGCACCCGCATTCATGGCGAGCCTGAGCCCCACATTGTAACTCTTGCTGGATTGCTGCATGGCACCGCGATAGGCGCTGCGGAGGTTCTTGCCGAAATCGTTCCAGCCGCCACCGCGATGCACGCGCCTCGTGCCCGAAGGCTTGCCCGCCGGATCGACCGTCACGCTTGTCGAGCCCGCAGAAACACCGTAATCGCCGTAAAAGTCAAAGCACCATTCGCCCACGTTCCCGTAAATGTCGTATAGCCCGAAGGGATTGGGCTTGAATTTGCCCACGGGGAGCGTGTTCCCGCGGTAAACACCGGGACGTGTTTCCAGAACCTCGTCGTTGAAATAGTTCTGCTCAATTTGATACGGATAATGCCCGTAAAAATTCACGTCGTCGGCACCGGGAGCCTTCTTTGTGTAGAACGGCGTGGTCGTGCCGCCCCGGGCCGCGTATTCCCATTCCGCTTCGGTGGGGAGCCTGTAGCCGTTCGCCTCGCGATTCCAGCTGACCGCATCGCCTTCGATAGCGTAAACGGGAGTGCGTCCGTCGCGTTCGCTTAACTTGTTGCAAAAACGAACCGCATCAAGCCACGTGATGTTTTCGACAGGCAAATCGTCACCCTTGAAACTGGAAGGATTTTCGCCCGTCACCTCGCGATAAAGCTTTTGCGTCACCTCGTATTTACCCAGGTAAAAATCGGAGACCTTCACCTTGTGCAGCGTCTCGTCGTTGACGCGCCAGTCCTCGTTTGCGGGGCTTCCCATGTTGAAAGTTCCGCCCTTGATAAGCACGAAGCCGTCGGGCGCAGGTGCCGCCGCAAAAGTTCCTGCCGTCATAAGGCCAATAAATGCGCAAGCGAGAATTCTGGCAAACATTATTTCAACTTCCCGTAGTCTTCGTCGCTCACGGGCTCAAGCCATTCGTTGCTTGTTCCTTCGCCGGGAACTTCAATCGCCAAATGCTGGAACCAGGAATCCGGAGCCGCCCCGTGCCAATGCTTGACGCCAGCCGGAATGTTCACCACGTCGCCGGGCTTCAGTTCCACCGCCGGCTTGCCCCATTCCTGGTAGTAGCCGCGACCCGCCGTCGCAATGAGAATCTGGCCACCGCCCTTCTTTGCGTGATGGATATGCCAGTTGTTGCGGCACGCCGGTTCAAAAGTCACGTTCCCGACACCCACCTGTTCCTTGCTGATCATGTCGAGATAACTCTTGCCCACGAAATACTTGGCGTAGGCGTCGTTCGGCTTACCCACCGGGAACACACTCCAGTCCTTGCCTGGCATGGATTTTGCGGCAGCAACCCCAGCACCCGTCGCACCTGCCGTCGCTTCGGCAGGCTCAGCGACCTTCGTCTCAGCCACCGCTTCCTTGAGCAGTCGCAACGCGTTCAGCGTGCGCGGGTAACCGCAATACGGCAAGCAGTTGTAAATCGCCTGTTCCACGTATTCGGCCGTGCGAATCTTCAGGTTCGCGCCGATATGCGCCTTGAGCTGCGGTTCCGTTCCCAAGTTCACGAGAATCGCCATCGTCAAGAGTTCGCGGGTATTCAGGTCGAGCCCCTTGCGGGTGTAGTAATCGCCAAAGCAGTTGCTCGCAAGGAAGTAATTGATGGTCGGCATACCGCTCTTGCCGTTCTTCGCCATATCGCGGAAACTCTGGCCGAACAGCGTTCCCTGCGCGTCGGCACCCGCCTCCAGGCGGGACTGCGCCGTCACCGTCGCACGGTTTTCGTCCACCTTCACGTTCTTCGCCTTGAACACGCTGCGGGCAATTTCCACCGCATCCACTGTCCGCGGGAACCCGGTATAGGGGGCGCACTGGTAAATCGCCTCGAGAATTTCTTCGGGAGCAAGCCCCTGCGCAAGCGCCGTCGCCACTTCTTCTTGCAAAAGAGCGCCCGACTGCTGCGTCACAAGCGACACCAGGCGAATCAACTCCACCTCGCGCTTTTCCACAAGCGGAGTCGCCGCCGGAACCTCGTTCTGCGTGAAGTTGTCCATCACGGCACGCAGTTCCTTGTCCTGCGAAAGTGCCTTTGCCTCGCCCTGCGGGCAGCAATCACACGCGGCAAGCACCGCACCCATACCAAGCATCGTCATAATCGTCCCTAGTTTCATGGTTTGTTCCTTTTTTATCTACGCCTTTAATATAAATAAATGCGCAAACCCCGCAAAATACCAAATTTTCATGCTCAGTATGCATGAAACGCATAGTGAAAACGATGCATCACGACCATTTGGGCGTTTCCCGGCCTGGGGCCGGGGCGGGCTATACTCGCTTCGCTCGCCGAGCCTGTAGTCTCGGCCCTTACGGGTGACTATCCCTAACGCGATTTCAGTGTGGAGTGTGGAGTGTGAGGGTCCTGAAATGGGCTAATTTCTCCGTATTTTTTGAGAAAATTAACCTATAAAGCCTAAAAAATTATATATTAACATTAAAGTCACTTGCATGCACACAGAATACATTTGTATATTTTATAAATACGGAGGTATGCCATGCAGAGCACATTACTACAAGTCAGGGTGGACGAAAAGACCCGTTCCGCAGCAGGGAGCATTTTTGAGAAACTCGGTATAGACCTGCCGACAGCCGTCCGAATGTTCCTTGCCCGCACCATTCTCGAAAACGGCATCCCTTTCAGCATGAAACTCCGCCCGACCGCACCCGACGATGTCCTTGAAGCCATGAAGCAGGCTTCGCAGTCCGCCGCCGATGCAGGAGTCGCCGACATGTCCCTTGAAGAAATCAACGCCGAAATCGCACAGGCGCGGGCAGGCAAATGAAGTGCTGTCGCGCAAGAAGTTTCATTTTCCAGCAGAAACCGTCTATTTCTTGATTTCTCGCCTGAAATCCATCGGCGTGAACCTTGCTGCCGTTGAAACTCTCGTTGGCGATTTTCCCGATCCGAAAGATGTGGTGTTTTTCGAGGTCGCCATGGAGAAGAACAAGACCGATGAAACTTTTCTGGTCACGGGCAACCAGAAGCATTTTCCGCAACACCCGAAAGTCGTCACCCCTGCGGAAATGCTGAGAATTCTGGACAACCTGTAGTCTGCCTAATGTAAAAACAGGGCGTTCCCCGGCACGGGGCCGGGGCGGGTGCTGCTCGCCGAGCACGCTCGGCTCATCGAGCCGCTTGCGCGTCTCGCCACCGCGTGGCGGTGCGACGCCCCCTAACGCAGACGCGGGTGTGTAATGTGTAGTGTGGGGTGTGGAATGATTACCCGAAGGGGATTTAGACCTTCTTCTATAACTCGTTTAAGACTACTCTGCTTCTTCGACTATCCTGGCACAACGGACAGGATATGCATTTCTTTTGGAAACAATTCTATCATAATCCGTTTGTTCGTACATTGAATTATAGGTGAAAAAAACCGTTGCCTTGTCAGAGGATGTATTTTCAGAGGCGCTCCAAAAATATGCAGATTCCCATATTGACTCATACTCCGCAGTATCTTTCCCAAATTGTTGCAAATGGCCCGTATAAATGAGTCCTAAATAAGTATGCAAATCTCCTGCATAACTTAAAGAGGAACGTGACATCCCATAATCGTCATGATGAGCATCACTCCAGTTGTTTACCGTCATGACAAACCAACCATCGGGACATATTCCCTGGTGTCCCCCTTTTTTACTGGTTTTGATTTGGCATCGGGAGTCTTCCTGTGACAATGACTCACAATCTTTCGGCAAAGCCATCGCCTCGCTCCAAGTGTATAAAGCTCCATAATGGTTGTCGCAATACCAGGGATCATCGTTGTAGCAATATTTTTCAACAATATTATCATCAAATTCTAATTCCGATGACAATACCTGCTTTCCATAATTTAGGTTATCAACAAAAACATACAATGTGTCGCCCGAAGACGTATGTTCCCTAAGAACAGTATATTTTTTTTCAAGACCATCTCTACTATCAATATAAAAAGAAAAATTCTTTCCATCAAGAAATATTTCATCAGGGTGCTTTATACTGTCCTTTGCATGCAAAGAGAGACTCGAGGAACTCGGTGCAATGTATAAGACATAAACTCCATTTTCACAAATATGCGGAATGCCATCTATTTTTACACGATTCCCCTCCTTAGTACATGAAAAAACTTCTCCTTCACTACTAGAAGACTCAGAATCAAAAACACTTGACGAACTTTCGCTTTTTGAAGTGGTCTTTCGAGATGAACTAGAGTGTTCTATTGTATTTCCAGCATCTTGCTCATCGGACGAGGAAATTTCATCCCCCGTTTTAGATTCTGACGATTTGTCTTTATTAACGGTCGTCGATGAAGACGACTCAACAGCAGATGTTTCGTTGTTGTCTTCAGTTGCCGACGACGAATCGTCACAGGCGGAAAGGGCGAAGAATGCCGCGAGCACCGCCACCCACAAGAAACCAAGACCCTTGACACACTTCATACCATTATCTCCTGTAAAAATTTTCACCACCCACAAACCAAGCAATGTGAAATATGGAATGTGGAATTTATACCGCAAAATCCATCATTAGACGGGTGCCAAGCTGTTCAATACGGTAGGGGTTGTTCCCCTTTTCGTGTTTATACCCCTTCTTCTTGTTCGCAGCTCTCTTTCCCTTGTTATTTCCGCCAAACATACATACTCCTTGTCGCTTTAGACCGTTTATAGTTTAATCCGTTATGCAACGAATAGACAACGCCGCCGTCTTGCGGAAACGATTTACACTCACAGAGGCTTTATTAACCAAGTGATGGGCGGTAATTAGCCTTGACATTGCAATATTTGACCCAATAGAATCTATACCGTATACATCACTACTAAGCCAGAATGCCGTTCGTTCGTGTAGATATACACTAGAATCACCTCTTTGTTTAATTGGGTCATCTTCAGCATACCCAGCGGCCAAAAGAGAGGTTCCAGTCTTGTTGTTAGCGCTCTTTTCATACCACCATGTGGACTTGGATAAATCATCAACCAAAGAGCCTGTAATTTGCTGAACTCCAGCCGTTACCCATTCATCTTGAGTAAGTATATGCCAACCTTTTGGACACAAACCTTTCCACAGGCTTCTTTTGATTGTTTGCCACCCATTATTGAGTTGCGCTGTAGTCCAAATCGTATCAGGACATTCGGCACTGTTCCCGGTAGGAACCGTATCACACGTCCTTGGCAAACCAAAGGCTTCACTCCACGTGTAAAGTCCGCCAAAAAAGTGATCACAATACCATTCGTCATCATCGTAACAATGCTTCTGCACCTCTGCATCAGATTCCTCCCCTAATTTC